>CAZYTT010000001.1:0-14799 GCA_964650235.1 uncultured Gammaproteobacteria bacterium
TTAAGTTGAACAAAGATGGTACCGGCAAAGTCGATGGTAAACTGACTATTGCAGGTGTGAGCAAGGATGTGACATTGAATGTTGATCGCATGCACTGTGATATTCACCCTTTTGACCCGAGCAAGAAGAAATTTATCTGTGGTTTTAATGCAACAGCCAGTATTAATCGCTCTGATTTTGGCGTGAAGTATGGCCTGCCTGCCATCGGTGATGAGATGCAGCTTGAATTTGAACTAGAAGCTGAAAGAGATTAGCTAGACAGGTCCCTGGTGGTAACTAATCAAGTTACTGCCAGGGCCTTTGCTTTTTGCCGAATTATTCCTAATAATTAATACAATCCCGTAAAAGATGTGCCCTCAACAACCACCAGAAGATCAGCCCTTAGAAGCTCAGCAGGCCGCAGCAACCTCCAATATTAACAAGGGTATAGTTGCAGCAAAAAAACAGGATTTTAGTGCGGCAGCGATTTATTTCCGGAAGGCAATTGAATGTAAGTTTGATGAGCTTCAGGCCTATATTAATCTGGGGCGTCTGGCTTTCATTCATACCAATTATCTTCAGGAAGGCATGGCCGCACTGAAACAGGCAACGGAGTTAGCACCGGGTTATGCCGAACCGTATTATATGCTGGCCAAGCTATATGAATTATCAAATGACTTATCAACCGCCGAAGAATACCTGAATAAAGGACTGGCTCTCGAGCCTGATCATCCTCATTCTCATCGTCTGTTTGCCAATATCAAGCGTCGTCAGGGTAAGATCGATGAGGCTATTGCCCGGCTGGAGTCTGCGCCGATTGCGGAAAATGACCCTGGGCTTGCTATTTATGTGCATTTTGAACTGGGTCGGCTTTATGAACGGAAACAGGATAGTGCGCTGGCCTACGCCCATTACCTGAAGGCCAATCAGTTGCAGTCGCAAACACCCCAGGCGCAGCGTGTTAATAAGCAGGCCTTTTTTGATATCATTGATCGAATTCATCAAACTTTTACGCCTGAGTGGCTGGCAACCTGGTCTGCGCCGTATGAGGCCAGGGTTAATGATCGCCCTGATCCAATATTTCTTGTGGGTTTTCCTCGTTCGGGTACAACGCTGTTGGATCAAATCCTGAGTAGTCATCCGGCCCTTCAGGTTATAGAAGAGCAAGCGATGTTGGTGGATATTCAAAACGAATTGGTAATGCAGGGGGATTATCCCGCATTACTGGCGACTTTGGATCAATCCGAGATCCATGTGTTACGGCAAAAGTATTTTGCCAGTGCCGATCATTTTCTTGAGTCAGGTCAAGGTAAAAATTTTGTCGACAAACTACCACTGAGCATCATTAATGTGGGTTTGATTATGCGCCTGTTTCCCGGGGCGCAGATTATCCTTGCCCTCAGGCATCCCTGTGATGTCTGTCTAAGTTGTTTTATGCAGAGTTTTGGTTATAACGAGGCCATGGCCAATTACTACACCCTGGAGGACTCGGCGCGACTTTACGCCAGGGTGATGGGGCTGTGGCAACATTTTGAGGCATTATTACCGCTCAGTTATCATCGTATTAAATATGAAGATGTTGTCAATGACCTCGAGGGCGAGGCTAGAAAATTGCTGAAGTTTCTCGAGCTTGAGTGGGATGATAAGGTCCTGACATTTAGCCAGCTTGCGCGCAGCCGTGAACGAATCAGGACGCCCAGTTACGAACAGGTGTCGGAAAAAATATATACTCGGGCACGTTACCGCTGGCACCGATATGAGGAACAGTTAAGTCCGGTAATGCCGCTGTTGACACCGTTCATAGATACCTTTGGTTATCGGGAAGATAAATAGTGAGCCGGGATTGGCAGGGCGGGGTTAATTCCCTTCAGCTTCTGCTTGGCTAGTGAGCTGGTTGGCGAGTTGGGCCAGTTCTTTCAGTGTCAATGTCTCTGCTCGTCGTGATGGATCAATGTCCAGCGTCTCAATGACCTTGGCATCAATGATTCCCTTCAGGTTATTGCGCAATGTTTTGCGCCGTGTAGCAAAGCTTGATCGAACGATCATACTAAAATCATTGTAATCTCTGACGGAGACGGGTGGCTCAGGCCAGGGTGTTAACCGGATAATGGCTGAATCGACCTTAGGTACCGGGGTAAAAGAGCCTGGTTTGACTGTAAACAGATAGTCGGTCTGGCAATGATATTGCACCATAATGCCCAGGCGGCCGTAGGCCTTGGAGCCTGGTTTTGCTGTTAGTCTCTCGACGACCTCTTTTTGTAACATGAAATGCATGTCGTAAATGATCGAGTTGTAGGTCAGCAGATGAAAAATAAGCGGTGTAGAGATGTTATAGGGTAGATTGCCAACGATCCTGAGTTTGTCTGCATCGTGTTGCAGGTTGCTGAAATCAAACTTCAGTGCATCCTGATTATGGATCAATAATTCCCCAGCACCCTGACAATGGGTCTGCAATAGCGGGGGCAGGTCACGATCCAGTTCGATGACATCAATACGACCACAGGCCTTCAGGAGTGGCTGGGTCAGTGCGCCTTTGCCGGGGCCAATCTCGACGATTCGATCACCTGGTCGGGGGTGGACCGCAGTTACGATACGTTCAATTACCCGAGTGTCATGGAGGAAATTCTGCCCGAAGCGTTTGCGTGCCCGGTGTTCAGATGCCATGGTCAGGTCCTGCGTTGATTGGTGATCATTGTGGCTGCAGTCTCGATTGCAAACATCAGACTCCCTGGGGCCGCACGCCCCGTTCCAGCTAGCTCGACGGCAGTGCCATGATCTACAGAGGTACGGATATAGGGCAGCCCCAGGGTGATATTCACTGCTTGACCAAAGCCCATATGCTTGAGCACTGGTAGTCCCTGATCGTGATACATCGCTACGACCGCATCGGCATCATCAAGATATTTGGGGATGAAGAGGGTGTCGGCCGGTAATGGACCGAGCAGCTGCATATCTTCACGACGTAAGCGCTCCAGTACCGGGGCAATAATCTGGTCATCTTCCCGGCCGAGGTGCCCCCCTTCACCGGCATGTGGATTCAGGCCGCAGACCAACAACCGTGGTGAGTCAATTGCAAAACTTCGACGTAATTCACTGTGTACAATTCGCAGGACCTGTTCAACTGTGGTTGTGGTAATCGCTTTGGGGACCTGAGATAACGGGAGGTGGGTTGTCACCAGTGCGACTCTCAGTCCAGGTGTCGCCAGCATCATAACGACTGGGCTGATGCCTCCTTGATTGTTCAACTGCTGTAAATATTCCGTGTGTCCGGTAAAGTTGATGCCTGCATCGTTGATAACCCCTTTGTGAACGGGGGCAGTGACCAGGGCGTCGAAAATACCTTCGTGACAATAGTGGGCGGCCTGGCGCAGGGTTTCGAGGACATAGGAGGCATTTTCAGGGTCTGGTTGGCCGCAGTGGACATCACGATTACAGCTAACCGGTAAAACGGTTATGGTCCCGACGTCTTCCTGCAATGTCTGGGGGGCCGGCCTGTCAGGGTCGAAGGTCTCGATGAGTAATGGTAGCCCTAATAACTCGGCCCGTTGTTCCAGCATCACCGGGTCGGCGATGATTACTTGGCCTGTTGGCCGTTGTTGCTGAGCCAGCAAGATGCAGAGGTCGGGCCCTATGCCCGCAGGTTCACCTGCTGTGATGGCCATACGAAAATGCGAGCCGAGCATTATTTATGTTCTCTAGATGTAGTGCTGACACGGATGCTGGCCAGTTTGCTTTGACCGGGTTGCTGGAGGCTGAAGTCACTGGGCAGACAGGCATCAGTGAATACTGTTTCATTGAGTATGGCCCCCTGTAGTTGGGCGTGACTGAGATCAGCACCAGATAGATCTGCCTGACTAAGATCGGCATTACGCAGATCAGCATGGTCGAGTCGGGCCAGACGAAGATCGGCGCCGCACAGTTTGGCGCTATTCAGGTTGGCCTGGCGGAGATCATACTGGACCATATTGGCCAGATTTAGATCGAGGCCGCTCAAGTCGGCCTGTTGCAATGTCGGTGTTTCAATGGTCACCAGGACATCAAAGCCCTTTCTGTCAAATATTTGAATCATAACTGCATTTTATATGGTTTGTAGTGTTTGGCCCAGCATCATTTGACCCAGCACTTGGCGATCAAGCTGCAGACCCTGGATGCCGCATTTATATCCTGCCACCTGGCAGCCATATTCAATGGCCCGGGCCAGGGACTGTTGGTGCCAGCGGGCATGTATCACCGCCGCATTGAAGGTATCCCCTGCGGCCAGGGTATCGATAACCTGGTGTGGGGGGCACGCCGTGCTATGGTATGTCAGAATGTCACTGGTATTAGTCTGATCGGCGCATTGGGATGGCGCTGCCCAGGCACCCAACTCACCCCAGGCACAGACTATATCAGCTGATGGTGTCAGGTTATGTTGCTGGATAAGAAAAGGGTTTGCCTGTTGGTAACCCAGTTGTTGTATATAGGCTGAGGAAAAAAATAGCAGATCTGCCAGTCCCTGCAGACTGTCGATACCTGGTCTCAGTTTCTCTATCTCGATAGATATGGTGAGGTCAGGTCGTAGTTTTCTGGCTCGATACAGCATGGCGCGGGTCACATCGCAATTGCGACCCTCCATGTGTAACCAGTCATATTGACTCAGATCGATTGCATTGAACATCTCCAGGCTGAATTCAGGCAGGTCTCGATAATGGACAATGGAGCGAGAACCATTCTGGCTATTCTGAATGATATAGGAGGTTGGCGTATGGCCATTGGTAATCTGTTGACGGTATCGGGTATTTACCCCGTATTGCTGTAGATCGGCGCTAATATACTCGCCATCATTGTCAGCACTAATGGTCCCTGCCCAGTCACAATCATGGCCAAGCTGGGCTAATACGGCGGCTGTATTGGCGGCATTGCCGCCTCGTCTTAGCTGTTGTTTGCTGGCACGAACCTCGGTGTTTTCGGCCGGATAGCCATCGACACTATTGATAATATCAAGTGTAGCGATACCAATGATGAGGATGCGGGCCATAAGGTGATGGGCCTGTTATTCTGACGGGGTGGACTGGGGGCGGGCCTTCATAATGGCCAGAGGCATGAGGTTTATATTAAGAAAATCAAGGAATAACCAGATTGGAGGCAAATAGATCAAGACGCTAATATCATTCGTAAAATAGGCGGTAAAGGAAAGCCAGGCCAGTGCCCAGAAATAGAGGGCATAGGCGAGGGCCATGAGTACAGGTTGTCCACACAGGCGCGCATCACATCGTTGACAATGAATTACCTGCCAGATCCCGGCCAGATACTTTTGTCGTAATGTGATCGCTTGCTGCCCGCATCGTGGGCATCTAAATTTTTTCGCCATATCTATTCAGTCTTTGGTGTAACGAGCGTTGGACTATCAATGCCGCCAAATGATAGAGGTGGCCTTTATATTGGGTACAAATTCTAGCATAGGCAGGGTCGATGATATATCGATCTATTGATGGATGCGGTAGTGAAACACGCTTGCTATACTCTCGGCCTGTAAATAGAGGTGTAGGTAGTGGAACCTATTATGAAGCTGAACTTTAGTAAAATGCAGGGACTGGGGAATGATTTTGTCGTTATCAATGCGCTAAGCCAGGCCCTTGATCTAATTGCAGTACTTAAGGGGGAATGGATTCGTTCGCTGGCTGATCGTCATTTTGGTATTGGTTTTGATCAATTATTGATTGTAGAGGCAGCACAATCTGAAGCGGCTGATTTTCGCTACCGTATATTTAACGCCGATGGCAGTGAGGTCGGCCAGTGTGGTAACGGCGCCCGCTGTTTTGCCCGGTTTGTCCGTGATCAGGGCCTGTCCGAGAAGGATGTCATTACAGTGGAGACCAGCAGCGGCCTGTTACGATTGCAGCTGGAAGAGGGCGGTCTGGTCACTGTGGATATGGGTGTGCCTCGCTTTGAACCAGCAGCGATACCTTTTGAGGCAGATCAGGCGGCTACCTCCTATGACATAGACGTCGATGGCCAATGCTATAAAATGGGTGTAGTGTCTTTGGGGAATCCCCACGCCGTATTAACCGTTGACGATGTATTGACGGCGCCGGTCGTGACGTTGGGCGAAGTGATTGAACAACATCCCCGCTTTCCTGAGCGGGTCAATGTTGGATTTATGGAGATTGGTGATCGCAATCATATCCGGCTGCGCGTGTTCGAGCGGGGGGCAGGAGAGACGCTGGCCTGCGGTAGTGGTGCTTGCGCGGCTGTAGTATCGGGACAACACCAGGGATTGCTTGACCAGCGGGTACTGGTAGAATTACCCGGAGGTAATTTATTAATACAGTGGCCGGGGGCGGGTGTGTCTGTGAAGATGACTGGGCCGGCGATACATGTATTTAATGGGGAGATATGCTTATGAAGCAGCGTCACGACGATGTTGCCGCCATCGATTCCGTCGATGAACAAACGGTTGCACAGTATTTACGTGAACACCCGGAATTTTTTGTTGGTCAGAGTGAGTTGTTGGCAGAGTTGAAATTACCACATAAGGCGGGTAATGCCATATCACTGGTTGAACGACAGATTGCAGTCCTGCGAGAACAAAATACACGTTATCACCATCAGCTCAAGGATCTGATTCAAATCGCCCGGGATAATGATCGACTGAATGATCACCTGCAGGCCTTAACGCTGAAGTTTTTCGAGCATGATGACATTAACCAGGTGTTGATATTGCTGAATCTGGCCTTGTGTAATGATTTTTCTGCCGATGCAGTCACCCTGTTTTTAATGATGGACGAAGGGGGCCTGCCATTGACTCAGGCGACAATGGAACCGCTGGAGGTTGTCTATCTGGGTAAAACCGGTAGCATCTCCGGTTTTGAAGCTATTATTGCTGATGGTCAACCCTATTGTGGCCAATTTGATCATGAGCGCCGTGATGCACTATTTGGCCTTCATGCTGACATTGCTGCATCCGCCGTGGTGTTACCGATGTATGGTGATCTGCCTTATGGCAATAAGCCCATTGGACTGTTGGCGATTGGTAGTCAACAACCTGATCGTTACCATAGTAATATGGGTACCGTCTTTCTGAAATATCTAGCTGAACTACTCAGCCGCACCCTGTGGCCCTATGTTGAGTCCTGAGTTGATGTTAATCAGGTGTTGAGCCGACGTGCTTAACCGACAGCCCGTTGATGACTTTTTGGGCTCACTGGCGGCGCGTCGTTACTCGCCCCTGACAATTAAACACTATCAACGGGATCTCAATGTCTTTCTTCAGGACTGCCAACAGCAGGCTATAATTGACTGGGTTCAGCTTGATGAATTCCGGCTGCGTAGTTTCATTGCCCGCCAACATCATGGAGGGCTGGGTGGACGTAGTCTGCAACGACTGTTATCGGCCCTGCGTTCGCTGTTCAGGTTCATGTTGGATAACCGCTTATTGACCTCGAATCCGGCCATTGATGTGAAGGCCCCCAGGAGTGGTCGCAAGTTACCTTCCATGCTGGATGTGGACCAGATTCAGCAGCTGCTTAATCCGGATGATGAGGATGTGCTGGCTATACGTGACCGTGCCCTGATGGAGTTGATCTATTCCTCCGGGTTACGGTTGGCGGAGGTCGCCAGTTTGAATAACGGTGATGTCGATATGGCCGATCATAGTGTCCGCGTCACGGGCAAGGGTAATAAGACGCGTTTGATACCCGTAGGTCAGATGGCACTGACGGCGCTCGTTGCGTGGGGAAAGCGACGCCATGAAATAGCGGCCAGTGATGATCCAGCGCTATTTATTAGCCGTCGTGGTCATCGACTATCACACCGGGCTATCCAGGCTAGACTCGCCGGGTGGGCCCAGCGTAAGGGAATTCCCAATCACCTGCATCCTCATATGTTGCGCCATTCCTTTGCCAGTCATATGCTGGAGTCCAGTGGCGATTTACGCGCAGTGCAGGAGATGCTGGGACATGCAGATATTGCCACCACCCAGATTTATACTCATGTTGATTTTCAGCGCTTGTCCTCGGTCTATGATCAGACTCATCCACGGGCGAGACGCAGGAACAATACCGAGAAAGAGTAAATCGCTGATCTATAGTAATTATTTTTACTGTCGCAAGGCTAAACAGGTTTTATCCCCCCCCTTTCAATAGTGTAGAATCTGTTCTCTGATTAAGGGAGACAACGTGTGGAACAATTTCGCGGAACAACTATTTTATCGGTAAGACGCAATGGTAAGGTTGTTGTCGGTGGTGATGGTCAGGTGTCTATGGGTAATACGGTGATGAAGGGTAATGCCCGCAAGGTCAGGCGTCTGTATGGTGAACGGGTATTGGCCGGTTTTGCTGGTGGTACAGCGGACGCCTTTACCCTGTTTGAGCGCTTTGAAGGCAAACTAGAGAAATATTCCGGTCATCTGATGCGCTCGGCAGTAGAACTGGCCAAAGATTGGCGGACTGATCGTATGCTGCGACGTCTAGAGGCCCTGTTAGTGGTTGCCGATGTAACGACGTCTCTTATCATATCGGGAAATGGCGATGTGATAGAACCTGAAGACAATCTGATGGCTATCGGCTCCGGTGGCCCCTATGCCCAGGCAGCGGCTCGTGCCCTGCTGGATCATAGTCAGCTGGATGCTCGTAAGATTGTTGAAACCGGTCTGGGTATTGCTGCCGATATATGTGTCTTTACCAACCACAACTTAACTATTGAAGAACTGGAAATTGTTGGAGAGTAGTTCATGTCTGAAATGACACCTCGGGAAATCGTCCAGTCACTGGATCAACATATCATCGGCCAGGCAGAGGCCAAACGCGCCGTCGCTATTGCCTTACGCAATCGTTGGCGTCGTTCTCAGCTCGATGATGAATTACGTAACGAAGTAACGCCAAAGAATATCTTGATGATCGGGCCTACCGGTGTGGGTAAGACTGAGATCGCCCGGCGACTGGCGCGTCTTGCCAATGCCCCATTTATTAAGGTTGAGGCAACAAAATTTACAGAGGTTGGCTATGTCGGGCGTGACGTCGAGTCTATTATTCGTGATCTCACTGATATCTCTATCAAGATGACACGGGAACAGGAGATGACACGTGTCCGTCATCGGGCTGAAGATGCGGCTGAAGAGCGCATACTAGATATCCTCTTGCCACCGGCACGCGGCAGTGCGGCTGATGACAGTGCCACTGCAACGCGACAGAAATTTCGAAAAAAACTGAGAGAAGGTGATCTTAACAATCGTGAAATTGATGTTGATGTCAATGCCCGCCCAGTGGGTGTTGAGATTATGGCACCGCCGGGAATGGAAGAGATGAGTAGTCAGTTACAAAATATTTTCCAGAATATGAACACTGGTCAGACCAAGAAAAAACGTACTCACATTAGTGAGGCTTTGCGCATCCTGGTAGATGAAGAAGCGGCTAAGTTAGTTAACGAGGATGAAATTCGCTCAAAGGCACTTGAGAATGTTGAGCAGAACGGTATTGTTTTTATCGACGAGATAGACAAGATCACCAAACGTTCTGAAAACAGTGGCAGTGGTGATGTATCGCGCGAGGGTGTACAGCGCGATTTATTGCCGCTGGTGGAAGGGTCAACGGTTTCAACCAAATCGGGTATGGTGAAGACAGATCACATCCTGTTTATTGCCTCAGGGGCCTTCCATCTGGCCAAACCATCTGATCTGATCCCGGAACTACAGGGGCGGTTGCCCATCCGGGTGGAGCTTGCTGCGCTAACGGTTGAGGATTTTGTACGTATTTTGACGGAACCAAATGCATCCTTAACAACCCAGTATCAGGCGCTGATGGCGACTGAAGGCGTGAAGATTGAATTTACCCGGGAAGGTATTGCTCGATTAGCTGAGGTGGCATGGCAGGTTAATGAGAATACTGAAAATATTGGAGCACGGCGTTTACATACAGTGATGGAACGATTGCTGGAATCTCTGTCATTTGAAGCGACTGATATGGGTAGTGAAACGGTGGTCATAGACGTTGACTATGTGGAGCAACATCTGGGCGCGCTGGTTAAGGATGAAGATCTGAGTCGATATATACTTTAATTGAGAATTTGCATGTCTGTTTATCCAACACTGATTAAATTACATCAACAATCACGACAGCTCGAAGTCGGATTCAATGATGGTCAACGTTTTGAATTGCCCTGTGAATACCTGCGTGTGTTTTCACCATCGGCGGAGGTCCGTGGCCATGGGCCAGGACAGGAGGTGCTCCAGGTCGGTAAGCGCGACGTCAATATTAAGGCCATCGAACCGGTCGGGCAATATGCTGTTAAGCTGGTATTTGATGATGGTCATGATAGTGGTCTCTATTCTTGGGCTGTGCTTTATAAACTGGGCATGAACTACGCTTCTAACTGGCAAGACTATCTCAATCGTCTGGAGCTGGCTGGCGAGCAACGTTAGAGTAAATTATAAAAAGGGATCGTGGGATGACGACAACAGATAAACACAACGATACCACGCACTTCGGTTTTGAACAGGTTCCTGTCGATGAAAAGGTCAAGCGAGTGGCCGGTGTCTTCGATTCTGTTGCCGCTCGTTACGACGTAATGAATGATGTGATGTCATTCGGTGTACATAGATTATGGAAGCGTCTGGCAATTGATCTTTGCGGTATACGTCCAGGTTATAGCGTGCTGGATCTGGCAGCGGGGACAGGTGATCTGACACAACGATTTTCTCAACTTGTCGGTGAAAACGGCCAAGTCATTGCCGCTGATATTAATGCTGCTATGTTGAATATTGGTCGTGATCGTCTTCTGGATCGTGGTGTCAGTAATAATGTAAGTTTTACCCAGGCCAATGCCGAATGTCTGCCATTTAAGGATAATTTCTTTGACTGTGCCACGATGGCTTTTGGTTTACGTAATGTAACCGATAAGCAGGCAGCGTTAGATTCACTGTTCCGGGTTATCAAGCCGGGTGGTCAGTTACTGGTGCTGGAGTTTTCAAAGCCTGTTGTTCCCGGGCTTAATAAACTGTATGACACCTATTCTTTTAAATTACTACCGATGATGGGGCGCTTCATCGCCGATGATGAAGATAGTTATCGCTATTTGGCAGAATCGATTCGTATGCATCCTGATCAACAGACACTGAAGTCAATGATGGAACAGGCCGGATTTGAACGCTGTGATTTTCATAACCTCACAGGTGGTATCGTGGCGATTCATCGGGGCTATAAATTGTGATGATTAATGCACTGGCAGCTTCATCACTTGAAGTTGCCATTAATCGCTATCTTGTTCTTGCCCTTGAACAATTTCCGGATGAGCCGGGACCTGTGAGCCTGACTGCCTTGGATGGCAAGCTTGTAGCTATTGAACTGTCAGGTTTTGATGTGCAGTTTTATCTGGCTTTTACTGGTTCAGTTGTAAGGGTTCAGAGTCACTGCCAGGGCGAACCTGATGCGCGCATTACAGCGACCCCCGTATCTTTTCTGCGCTATGGTCTGATTGACAGGCAGCGGCAACAGCAGACCATATTCGCCGGGGATGTCAAAATATCAGGGGATGTAGAAGTTGGCCATCAGGTTAATGCCCTGTTTGAAGAAATTAATATTGACTGGGAAGAGCACTTGTCTCGTATCGTTGGTGATATTGCTGCGCATGAGATCGGACTTCGTACGCGCGCGTTGGGTGGATGGTTGCATCAGACTTTTGCGACAATTATTGATGATACCAGTGAATATATTCATGAAGAAAAGCGCTGGTTTATTCAGCAAGAAGAGCTGGATCAGTTTTTGTTGTCTGTCGATGTCTTGCGTGATGATGTTGCGCGGTTGGGGAAAAAAATAGAAAGGTTACAGCAACAGGTAAATGGAGTGTCCGGGTGATACCATTTAGCCAGCTGTTTCGTCTTTTACATATAAACTGTATTCTGGTTCGTCATGGACTTGATGAGATTATTTTTGCAACTCATCTTTTTCGTCCCGTGCGTTTTTTTCTTTATGTCTTGCCATGGAACTGGTTGCCTAGACAGCGTAAGCCTCGTGCAGTAAGGCTACGCCAGGCACTGGAAGATCTGGGACCGATGTTTATCAAATTTGGTCAGATTCTTTCTACCCGCCGTGATCTCCTACCTGATGACATCGCCGATGAGCTGGCGCAGTTGCAGGATAATGTCCCCGCCTTTCCAGGGACACAGGCGCGACAGATTATTGAAAAGGCCTATGGTCAAGACATAGATGGCATATTTGAGTATTTTGATAAGACCCCGCTGGCTTCGGCCTCCATTGCACAGGTCCATGCGGCGCGTCTGCTTGATGGTCGAGATGTCGTAATTAAAGTGGTTCGGCCACATATTCGTAAGACTATAGAACGTGATGTGGCCTTGCTATATGTACTGGCTGGGCTGGCTGAGAGCTATTGGTCCCAGGGGCGACGGTTGCGACCGCGAGAGGTCGTTGCCGAATATGAAAAGACCATTCTGGATGAGCTGGACCTTGGTCGTGAGGCAGCCAATGCATCTCAATTACGCCGCAATTTTGCTCATTCTGATATGTTGTATGTACCTGAAATTTATTGGCCATGGACCCAGCGCAATGTCATTGTGATGGAACGTATACATGGTGTTCCTATCAGTGATATCGAGACATTAAAAAGAAATAATATTGATCTTAAAAAGCTATCAGAGACTGGAGTCGAGATATTTTTTACCCAGGTCTTCATGCATAATTTTTTTCATGCCGATATGCACCCAGGCAATATTTTCGTGTCACCCGAGGGCCAGTATATCGCTGTAGACTTTGGCATTATGGGTACATTGAGTCCTGAGGATCAGCGTTATCTGGCCGAAAACTTTCTGGCTTTTTTTAATCGCGATTATCATCGGGTGGCAGAGTTACATGTTGAGTCCGGTTGGGTCCCAGGTAATACCCGTATTGATGAATTTGAATCTGCCATTCGTAGTGTCTGTGAACCGATTTTTGAGCGACCATTAAAGGAGATCTCTTTTGGTCGCCTCTTATTGTACCTGTTTCAGACTGCCCGACGATTTAATATGGAAATTCAGCCGCAATTGGTGTTGTTACAAAAGACCCTGCTTAATATTGAGGGCCTTGGTCGCCAGCTTTATCCCGATCTCGATTTATGGCAAACCGCTAAACCATTTCTCGAACGCTGGATGAGTGACAATATTGGTGTGCGCGGATTTGTAAACACTTTTCAAAAAGAATCAGGTCAGTGGCTGGATACCGTGCCGCAGCTACCTAATCTGTTTTTTAGTGCCTTGAAGAAAATTGACCGGGGTAGTCACCGGATAGAAGGCTATGAGCATAATTTGGAGAAAATACAACGCAGTATTGAATTATCCAATCGCCGTACCGTGCGTGCAATTATAGGTAGTAGTCTGATTGTTTCAGCCGCCATAACCAGTGTAATCCCGATTACTGTTGGAGCAAGTCTGGCCGGTTTTGCCTGGGTGACATGGGGGTTACTGGCTACAGGCGCTATTAGCCTGGGCTCAATTGCCTTAATCAGACCGGTAGCCGAATAGATTCGTTGAATTAGAAATACAGCCGATGGGCATTAATTACAAGCAGCCTGTTAACAGTTCTTATGCGATACAATCTAGCGTTGAAAATCAGCTCAAAATATTCGCTTACTACTTTATAAACTCCATTTACACGCCGGTTTTTTGCTTTGTCTTACACGCATTAGATACTTTTCAATAGACGGCTACCTGAATTAATCACTGTCTGATAACACTAAGACCTGATGATAATCAGCTTGGTTTTGTTGACGAAATTAAATGGGTCAGAGGCATGGGATCAGGGTGACGCTGGCTATATGACTAGCTATCCGGTTAAAAAAACAAAACCGGCTTGCGCCGGTTTTGTCTAGGGGTATAGTGCAGACTGCAGAAACTATTATCCACTCATTATTGATCTAGTCAACTAGTTCATAAGGAAAAAATAATAATTAACTGATTGTTATTTAAAGTATTAGTACTTTATCGCTAGTACTTTTAATGTGGCTGCATGCAATAAATAATTTACTGTGTCCGGCTGAGGGTCAATACAACAGTGACGGTTCTAATGCCGTGATTCAGAGCCGGTTGTAACGTCAGCGATTTCTCCGCTATAGAGTCTACGTTGAAGGAGCTCGAAGGCCATGTCATAACAGATCCTGGCCAGAGCGGCATTATAGCGATGGCCTTCATCACGAAGAAAGGCGTGCTCGGCATTGAATTCATGCCAGGTGAAATTAGTGTCCGCATTTACCAGATGACGATAAATGAGTTCGCGACCCTCCTGGGGTACGTGGGGGTCCTGTTTGCCAAAGATCATCAGTACTTCACCTGTTATTTCATTGATACGATCAAGGCTATTGTCCTGCATGCCTTTGCCTAGCGAACGCTTGTGAATATCTGTTGCATAAAAGCAGACGGATGCAGATACATCAGTATTCATTGCGCAACGAAAGGCCAGGTGTCCGCCAATGCAAATGCCGACAGCCCCGAGTTGACCACTGCAATTGGCATGTGCCTTTAGATAATCCAGCACGGTGCGGGCATCACTGTCATAGGCGGATACAGGTTTTTCAATCTTGTAGCGATTGCCTTTGTCGGTACCTTCCGGGGTATAAGGGAAGGCGCAACCGAGTGGTTCAAATTCATGGAAAATTTCAGGTATAGCTACCAGGTAACCCTGGCTGGCAAACAACTGTGCAGTGCGCATGATAGGGCCGGTGACCTGAAAGATTTCTGAGAACAGGATCAGGCCGGGATATTGTCCGGGGTGTTTGGGACGTATAATAATTGTACGCATAGTCCCTGTTGGTGTATTGAGATCAATATGTTCTTTAGTGAGTATCATGTCATTTCCT
>CAZYTT010000001.1:14899-44894 GCA_964650235.1 uncultured Gammaproteobacteria bacterium
TATAAAAAATTCGACCTCTTTGGTGTCATAATGATTGGCATAGCGACTGCACTCGGTGGTGGGTCCTTGCGCGATGTGTTACTGGACCGAGAGGTGTTCTGGATCAACGAGCAGATGTTTTTTATTGCCTCACTTATAAGTGCTGTTATAGTTTTTATTTCGGCCAGGCTGGTGGTCATTCCACATCGGTTTTTATTAATCCCTGATGCTGCAGGTCTGGCTACTTTTGGTATAGCGGGGACGCTGGTGTCATTACTCCAGGGCGCGCCATGGTTGGTCGCCAGTTTCATGGGTGTGATGACAGGAATTATGGGTGGTGTTTTTCGCGATGTGCTATGTAATGAGCCACCGGTTGTTTTTCAGAGCCAACTCTATGCGACGGTATCTTGGTTGGGTTCGTTATTTTTTATTATTTTACTAAAGCAGGGTATCGATATTACCCTGGCAGCAGTCTTGGCCGGTTTCAGCATTTTTACTGCGCGCCTGTTGGCCATCTACTTTAACCTATCTCTACCCAAGTTTCGCTTTAAGACCTAGCTGCCTGATGAAAATCCTCATGCGGTACAATTCGGCGTTAAAAATCAGTTCAAAATACCTGTTTGCTACAATGTACACCCCGAATCTGCAGCCTCGGGTGCTAATAATGGTTCTTTCTTATGCTTTATCCGCAAATTATTGACAGCCCTCCAGATAGGTGGCCTGCTGATAATCCATCGCTCCAGTTGAAATTTACCTGGGTAATTCATGATCATGAGGCCAAAAAGGATGCTGAGAAGTCCCTGTCCAGGTGTAAATAACATTATGATGCCTGTTAATACCAGTAATAATCCTGCTAGATTCTTTAGTCCTACAATGATCGGTTTAACCAGCGGGTGATAGCTGGATTGAATAAGTTTGTGCCTTTTCCGTGAGGTGAAGTAATCTACGGGAATATTGGCTACGATAGTGGGTATTGAGGCCAGGCTTATAAGAAAAATCAATATAGAGCTAATTGCGATCCATATGCCATAGGCCTCAAAAAAATGCCACAAAGGCTCCAGAAGGTCGGTCATAAATATCTATATTCTTTACTTTTTGCCAGGTAGTTTGATTATTATAGTCCTTAAATATATGACACGTTGTGATTTTGACTTAAATATTTGTACTATTGCTAGGCATAAACTTTTTTATTGGGTGTACTACATCCACTTTTAAAGCGGAGAATGAAATGAAGGAAAAAAACGCTTCACTGACGTGGGATGATATTTTAGAGCTGGCCCGAAATGGTAATCCTAGTCCTAACTGCATTATCACCAAGACTGATGACGAGTGGGCGGCAGAGTTAACATCTGAGGTCTTTGAGGTTACTCGACAAAAGGGCACCGAAATGGCCTATAGTTCAGACATGTGTACTCTATTTGAACCCGGGCGCTATGTCTGTAACTGTTGTGGTACAGAGTTATTTGATGCCGCTGAAAAATTCCAATCGAATAGTGGATGGCCTTCATTTACCCAGCCGATAAAGGCTAATGCCGTTGCATATGAAAGTGATAGATCATATGGTATGCAACGTATTGAGGCGACCTGTAACAGTTGTCAGGCCCATCTAGGTCATGTCTTTCCGGATGGTCCACCTCCATCAGGCCTGCGTTACTGTATCAATGCCTTATCACTGAGGAAGGTGGCCTCTTGAATAACCAGGCAACCCTAGGTGGTGGATGTTTCTGGTGTACCGAGGCTGTTTTTCGACAGGTTGCGGGCATTATCGATGTTGTCTGTGGTTATAGTGGTGGCGAAATAGCAAATCCAAGCTATCAACAGGTCTGTTCGGGTAGCACTGGACATGCCGAGGTTGTACAGATCAGTTTTGATAGTAGTGTAATAAGTTATGAAGAGATCATTAAATTACATTTGTTGAGCCATGACCCAACAACGCTCAATCAGCAGGGGGCTGATCGTGGCACACAGTACCGTAGCATAATATTTACGCACAACGAGGATCAGTTACATATCGCCAGAGAGGTTATTGATGCGATGAAGCCAGTGTTTGACAATGAAATTGTGACTGTTATCGAGCCGCTGGTAGCCTTTTTTAGGGCTGAGGATTTTCATCAGGAGTACTATGCGAATAATACTGATGCCGGCTATTGTCAGGTAGTTATTTCTCCTAAATTACAAAAGTTTAGGAGTAGATTTGCCGACAAACTTAAATAATGCTGAGGATCAGCGGGCGCCTTTATTTTTGAGCTTTGTTAACCGGGTATTCAGCTGAGGACTCTATGATTAACTATCATGGTAGATATTATAATAGTAAGGAGATAATCATGTACGATCGATTAACCCGCTGGTTCCATCTAGTGCTGGTGTTGGCTATACCCCTGCAATTACTCAGCGAAGAATTTATGAAACGGCCCAAGCTCGTTGATGGGATTCCGCGTATTCGAACTGATGTCGAAGCAGCTTTTTTTGAACTTCATGAAATTACAGGTATGGTTGCATTAACAGCGGTCGTTCTACATATACTCTGGTCAGCTTCCCGTTCCGGTGGTGGTCTGGGGCGATTGTTTCCCTATTTTAAATCAGGTGGCTGTAACAGTATTATTGCTGAGGTTAAACAGATACCGGGCTGGTTTTCGGGTAAATTACACGAGTCAGCAGAGGACAGTGCGCTAGCAGGTGCCGTTCATGGGCTGGGTTTGATGCTGGTTTTGGCTATGGGCCTGACCGGGTCAACGATGTTTTTTGGTATGAATGAGTTGACTGGTCAGATGAATGATTTTGTCGATGTCATGAAAGAGCTGCATGAGATGCTTGGTGGTCTGGTATGGTTTTATTTGATTGGGCATGTTGGCATGGTTGGGTTACATCGACTAAAAGGCCATAACCTGTTTACACGTATTTCACCCTTTTCAAAGTAGAGACTATAGTTGATTAAAAAAAACCTCTGCATAATATATGCAGAGGTTTTTTTATGGAAGGAATAAACGCTTGCAAAAGACGGAACAGTTAACGGCGCGGAATGTTCAGTCGACTTTAAGACAACTGGCAGACCCAATTATAGCCAAACGCTCTAAATGTTTTTTTAAGATGGGTAAGGGCGACTATGCCGAGGGAGATCAATTCCTGGGTATCCGCGTCCCCGTGCTCAGGGCCCAGGTAAAAATATTAAGGGACCTGGTTCTGGATGAATCTATTAAAATCCTGGCGTCGCGTTATCATGAAGAGCGTCTGTTCGCGCTGTTACATCTAGTTCAGCAGTTTTCATCGGCTAATTTAACAGGTAAAAAAGCTATCTATATGGCCTATATGAATAATAGGCGTTACATCAACAACTGGGATCTGGTTGATAGTTCCGCGCATCATATCGTTGGCGCTTATTTGCTGACAAAAGATCGTGCTATATTATATCGCCTGGCGACCTCTTCTAACCTATGGGATCGGCGAATTGCTATCCTGACCTGTTTCTGTTTTATCAAGGCAGGGGACTATGATGATATTTTGCGTTTATCGGAAATATTACTTGATGATAGTGAGGACCTGATTCATAAGGCCGTAGGTTGGATGTTACGAGAGCTTGGCAAGCGAAATGCTGTTTTGCAGCTACAATTTTTAGATAACTATTACCAACGCATGCCAAGGGTCATGTTACGTTATGCGATTGAACATTTATCTGACAACAGGCGTCGGGATTATTTGCAGCGTACGCCCTGAATCAATTACTTGTATTGACTAAAGTTTATTTTGTATTCTGCAAACGTAAATATTTAATGTATGAAGGTAACCAAAATGAAAAAAAATATAGTAGGTCTATTGGCCGGGTCGATGATGTTACCTCTTGCTGCGCAGGCAGGAGACTGGACATTCCTGGCAGGTACTAAAGATGGATATAAAGCTGAGCCGACAATTTCATTGCTGGCTGGCCAGATGTCGCCCGGTACATCGGGTATGGATAATGGTTCAGTAACGGGTATTGAATTGTCGTTGAACTGCCCATTGCTGCAACCACCTACCAATCGTATTCGACAGCAGGTTAGCCTGACCCAGTATGATAAATCGGGCATCAAGCTGACAAATTTTGAGATTAATCCGCATTATGTTATTGAAGTCTCACCTGGTCTGGAGTTGGGTGGTGGCCCTGGGCTTGGTTATGTAACAACGGATACGGCCAATAAAGACCCTGGTTTCTGGGGCTTCAATCTTGGTGTCTCTGCCCATTACATGGGTATGGGGCCGTTGTTTATCGGCGCAGAATATCGGTACCAGATGACAACCGAAGAAGATTTTGGTGGAGCTGCAGGAAAAGATAATCTGGATAACACACGGTTTGATATCAAGATTGGTTATAGTTTTTAATCCGTTAGTTTACATAGCCGCCAGTCGTTGCAAATGACGTCTGGCGGCTACTTGTCAGAGGGCTCCAGCTATTCGCGTGCCAGGCCTGCTTCTACCCTGTCGCGGGTAGCGGTATCAGCTAATAACTCAATAAGGCTTAAGGCAAAGTCCATAGCTGTTCCTGGTCCACGTGAAGTTAAAATATTGCCGTCACGGACAATGGGCTGTTGAGTAATAGTGATATTGGTCAGGTTTAGTTTCTCCAGGGTGCCTGGGTAGGCGGTGACATGTTTACCTTCGAGTATTCCAGCTGATGCCAAAACCCTGGGGGCGGCACAAATGGCCGCTACAAATTTGCCTGCCTGATGCATCGTCGCGATAGTTTGCTGGATGCGGCTGTCTTCATTAAGGTAATCTGCCCCAGGTAGCCCGCCAGGCAGGACGATCATGTCATAGTCCTGTTGTAATGCAGTATCTAAATCGGTAGCTGGAATAATTACAGTGCCACGACTGGCAGTAACGGCCTGATTATCAAGGCCTGCTGTAGTAACATTGAAGCCAGCACGCACCAGTAGATCGGTAATTGTAATAGCTTCCAGTTCTTCGCAGCCTTGCGCTAACGGTACAAGAACTCTAGGCATAGCAAGTTCCTCAATATTGTTTTAATCCTATTCAGGGTACTAGCTTTGGTGAGTCTAGGGAAGTCTGTTCTGTTTCTATAATATCGAGTAGTTCAGCCGTTTGTAGCGGTGATGTGATTGGCCTTTGTTTGGCGATCAGTGTTTTGTGTTCAATTAACTGTGATGCTGGTAGCAGGCGGACACCCAGTAATGGCAGAGCTGGAAGCATATTTTCCAGGTAAGTCAGGGTCTCAGGGTAGGGGTGACCTATAGCTACAGCTGAGCCGTAGCGACGTGCCAGATTCAGGAGTTTTTTAAACTGGCGATTGATAGCGGCAATGTCGGTATTATTATCCAGAAATACATTACGTTTGAGGGTCGGTAGTCCTTGTTCTAGTGCTGATTGATATCCGACACTCCTTGCTGTTGTGCGACTATCAATAAAGTAGAGATTATTATATTGCGCTAACTCTTCCATTAACCAGGTCATTTGCTGTTTTTGCTGAGTCAGCTGACTACCCATATGATTATTCACGCCGCGGACATGAGGGATACGTCGGAGGTCGTCACGTAAGGTCTGGAGGAATTGCTTT
This sequence comes from uncultured Gammaproteobacteria bacterium, assembly GCA_964650235.1. GTDB lineage: Bacteria > Pseudomonadota > Gammaproteobacteria > SZUA-140 > SZUA-140 > CAZYTT01. The sequence continues at coordinate 20,424 of CAZYTT010000001.1, forward strand.
CGGTCCTGGGCGTTGGTCAAGGCACCCCGGTCGATTCGACGGTGGTCCAGGGCCTCCATTGGCAGGTGCAGCATTACCTCTTTACCCAGTTTATAGGCCTGGTTAGCCATCCGGGTACCATAGGGTGAGTGCGGCAATATTGCATAGGTCAGGTTGTCTGAAATCGTTAGTGCGCGCTGCCCCAGATCGCGTTGTATACCCAGGTCATCGATAATGATGGCTATGACTGGTTGATCGCTATCAACAGTGTATGGGTCACCATAAGCGGTGTTTTGGTACCCTAGGATAGTTCCGAGGATAATGGCCAATAATGTGGCAAGCCTTTGATACATAAAGCGTCATTCTGCTGGTTGTTGTTCGGGTCATGATGACCCCAACCAGCCGAGAATGCGCTGTCTTTACAGGTTTACTGCTTCAGTAGATAGAGCCCCTGAAGCAAGTTCAACGCTTCGTATAGTTGAAAGTCACTCTTGGCTAAATCGGCACGAGCTTGTTTTTCTGTAGTTTCAGTACTTTCATCACCAACAGCTGTATCGGTACCTAGTGCATCGGCGTTGTCCAGATGTCCTGTCAGGTTCGCTTCAGTAAGTGGTTTGAATTCTGGTTCTTCAATATTGGCCAGTTGTATATTGTCGAGGATGACATCTGGCTCGATACCTTCGGCCTGGATGGAGCGACCAGAAGGGGTGAAATAGCGGGCGGTTGTAAGTTTCAGGGCATTGCCATCCTTTAGAGGAATGACTGTCTGGACGGACCCTTTACCAAACGAGCGATTACCCATTATCACGGCACGTTTGTGATCCTGCAGCGCTCCAGACACAATTTCTGAGGCCGATGCAGAACCAATATTGATTAGGACAATCATGGGGAGGCCATCAATTATATCGCCAGGAGTGGCATTATAGTTGATCTCCGTATTTTGTGTCCGTCCCTCGGTATAGACAATGCGACCAGATTCCAGGAAGGCATCAGCTACATCGACAGAGGCACTGAGGACACCGCCAGGATTATTACGTAAATCCAGGATTAGACCATGGATGCTGTTATTGCTCTCTTTTTTAAGTTTTTCTATTGATTCCAGAACATTATCACCGGTATTAGATTGAAATTGCGATATGCGTATATAGGCAAAATGTTTATTCAGCAGTTTTTCTTTAACGCTCGCTACCTTAATAATGTCACGGGTTATTTCAATCTTCAGGGGTTTATTCCCGCCTTCACGGACGATAGTCAGTAAGATCCTGGTGCCGGGTTTGCCCCGCATGATATCCACAGCTTCTTTTAGGGTCAGGCCTTTAACCGGAGTGTCATCCAGTCTGATTACCAGGTCGCCGGCCTCGACGCCCGCACGTTCTGCCGGTGTATCATCAATGGGTGATATCACCTTGACGAAGCCATCTTCCATTCCAACCTCGATTCCCAGGCCGCCAAATTCGCCCGATGTCCCAACCTTTAGGTCATCGAAATCCTGTCGATCAAGATAGGTTGAATGTGGATCAAGCCCAGTTAGCATACCTCTGACAGCATTTTCTAACAGTTCCTTGTCATCTACCGATTCGACATAGTGATTTTTAATAGTGGCAAATACCTCGGAAAATGTGCGTAGTTCGTTTAGGGGTAGTGGGACACCGTTATTATTATCACGATTGGCGTAAACACTCAGCCCCGCGGTCAGGGTGATCCCCAGTGTGAGTCCCAGTGAGATTAAGAAAAAATTACGCGTAACCCGTTTCATCGATAGCGATCTCCGGCCCAAGTATTTGATATACAAGAGCATTCATTAGTGTCTGAACAAAATAGTGTTTACTTTACCAGAAATAGTCAGGTTGGTGGAACTAGATACTTCTTCCAGTGGATTATAGGACAATAAGGGGCAAGGTAGTTGCCTTGTTAGTGAGTGGCCTTTGCCAGCCAACGGGCAGGATTCTTTGGTGTACCTTTATACCGGATTTCGAAATAAAGCCCAGCATCTGTTTGACCACCACTGTTACCAATGGCTGCGATAATGTCACCCTGGTCGACCCATTCACCCACATCCTTGTATAGAGCCTGGTTGTGCGCATACAGGCTCATATAGCCGTCTCCATGATCAATTATGATGAGCATACCAAAATTGCGGAGCCAGTCGGCAAAGGCAACCCGGCCATGATAAATGGCCTTGACCTCTTCACCCTCTTTGGCGCTTATACCCAGTCCTTGCCATCGTAGCATCCCTGTCTTACGTTTGGTACCAAAGCGATGGCTGATCTTGCCTTGTGTCGGCAGTGAGAGTTTCCCGAGTAATTTACTAAAGGGTTGCAGATTATCGACCTCTGGCGGTATGTCAGACAGGGCCTGACGAATTTTTTCTAATATACGGGATAGTTGCTCCTTGTCCTGGACCAGTTGCTTGAGACGGTCTTCTTTATCAACAATGGCGCTGTCCAGTTTAACCAGGATCTGTTTCCGGTTTTGAAAGGCATGTTCCCTTTGAGACTGCTGGATTGCCTGTTGATGATGCAATTGTTCCAGTTGCTGTGTTTCCTGCAGGATATCGTGACTGAGTTGATCAATTTCGACAATGCTATTGCCAATATTATTAATTCGGTGTGCCCTGGCCTGGTTAAAATATTTATAATAGGTCATGGTTCGGCCGATTCGGGCCGGGTCCTGATTGCTTAGTAGTATCTTGATATAGCCCTGGCGCCCCATGGTGTAACTTGCTCGAATCTGTTCAGCTAGGGCGTGTTGGTGCCTGGTAAGTCGCTGTTGTTGGGCCTGTTTGTCCTGTTTTAATTCCTCTAGCCTGTTTCTTTGTCGTTGTAATTGCCGCGACAATTTGCGTAATGCAGCGCTGTGTCTGGCGATGCTGGTTTCGGTACTGCGCAGACTTAGTTCCAGCTTGTTCTTTTGGCCATAGTCACTTTCCAGCGTTTTGCGCAGGGTCTGGATGTTATGCTGTAATTTTTTAATGCGTTGTGCCTTGTCCACAACACTATCTTCGGCACTGAATATGGGTGGGCTTACTAACATAAGTAGCAGTAAGCCCACATTCGCAATTGAAAACTGATTCCCGTTCAGGCCTGATGTGTTCCTGTCGCGGTTTAGTAGCGTTAGCACCTTAGGTCGGATCTGAATCTTGCAGGTGGATCAGATTTTGACCGGTCATCTCGCTGGGTTGAGGTAGGCCTATCAGGTGCAGGATCGTGGGGGCAACATCGGACAAAGAACCTGAGTCATTTAGTTTAGCCGTACGACCCATGTAGACAAAGGGTACCAGATTTGATGTATGGGCCGTATGGGCCTGATGGGTTTTCGGGTCGGCCATCTGTTCGGCATTGCCATGGTCAGCAGTAATTAATAGCTCAGCCCCGGTTGCCTTGACCGCTGAGCCTATACGTTCAAGACATTGATCAATGGTCTCGATGGCCTTAATGGCGGCGTCAAGTTTGCCAGTGTGCCCAACCATATCAGGATTGGCAAAGTTACAGATAATGACATGGTATTGACCGCTGTTTATGGCTTCGATCAGTTTATCGGTCAATTCCGGGGCATGCATCTCGGGTTTGAGGTCGTAGGTGGCCACCTGGGGTGACTCTACCAGGATTCGGTCCTCGCCGGGGAAGGGTTGTTCCTCACCTCCATTGAAGAAAAATGTGACATGGGCATATTTTTCGGTCTCTGCTATGCGTAATTGCCGCAGTCCGTTTTCGGCCAGATAGGCCCCGAGGACATTTTTGAGCGTCTCGGGAGGATAGGCCACATCAACGGGAAAGCCTTTTTTATATTCGGTAAGGCAGACAAATGCACCAAGTTCAACTGACCGATTACGGCTGAAGCCGTCAAATTCCGGATCGATAAAGGCCTGGGTGATCTGCCTGGCTCGGTCAGCACGGAAATTCATAAAAAAGACAGCATCACCTTCTTCTATCTTTACAGCGGCGGTATTATCGGCATGGATTGATGTTGCCTTGACGAATTCATCAGTTTCACCCCGTTCATAGGCGGCGTTCAGAGCGGCCTGGGTCGTAGGGCAGGAGTATGGGGCAATGCCATCATGGATTAGTTCGTAGGCCAGTTTGATGCGGTCCCAGCGATTGTCACGATCCATCGCAAAATAACGGCCGATGATTGAACTAATCTGGCCTGTACCCAGTTGTTTCAGTAACGTTTCCAGTTTGCTGATCGAGTCCTCGGCACTTTGCGGCGGTGTATCACGACCATCAAGAAAGGCATGGACATGAATATCCTTGTGTCCTCGATCGGCCGCAAGTTTGATCATGGCACAGATCTGGTTTTCGTGACTATGGACGCCTCCAGGAGAAAGTAACCCCATAATATGGACAGCCTTGTTACTGGCCAAGGTCCTGTCCAGGGCCTGGGTTAAGACCTTATTTTGGCCAAATTCACCTGTCTCTATTGCATGGTCGATACGGGTAAATTCCTGGAAAACAACCCTTCCGGCGCCAAGATTAAGATGGCCAACCTCTGAATTGCCCATCTGATCTAGAGGAAGACCAACTGAGCGGCCCGATCCATCGATCAGGGTGTGTGGGTTATCACTCCAGAGTCTGTCCCAAGTCGGGGTGTTGGCACTGTAGATAGCGTTATTATCAGGGTTTTCACTATAACCCCAGCCATCTAGGATCAACAATACAATGTTCGTTTTGGTCTTTGATGCCATTGTGTTCATAGTAATCGGTTATAAATTCCACATAATTTACTTGTTAAAAGAGACAGGATATCGGCCTTGTAGGTGTATATCCTTGTTTTATAACTTAAGTCTGTTACAGAATCATTGCGCCGTCTATCGCCACTGGCTATAGTGGCATCGTCGTATTTAATACGGCGTTGCAGGTTAGGGCGGTGATTATACAGCAAGGAATGCAACCAGTCAGCGATAAGGTGACTGGATTGAACGGGCAGTGCCGACAATTGCCGGTTAGCCATTGGTAGAGAATGAATTGTAAAGTTAGTGGGTAGGAGTGGGATTGTAGATGCAACAATATTTAGACTTTGTAATGAATAACTGGCTGCTGTTTTTAGCCCTGATCGTTATCGTAGTGATGCTAATTATGAATAGTGTCAGATCACGGTTATTGGGTTTTGGTGAATTAAAACCAAATGCTGCCGTCAGGATGATGAACTCCGCTGACCCACTGATCCTTGATGTGCGAGAAGATACTGAATTTCAGGGTGGCTATATTCAGGGGGCAATGCAAATTCCGGTTGGTCAGTTGGAGGCTCGAGTCAATGAGCTGGAGGCATGGCGTGATCGTGATGTGCTGATATATTGTCGCACGGGTCAACGTTCTGCCCGTGCGGCAGCTATACTCTCACGTCAGGGGTTTTCCCAGTTACACAAGCTTGATGGTGGCATGATGGCCTGGCAAAGTGCCAATTTACCGGTAGCTCGTTAATTCCGTCATGACCACGTTAGGCTGGACGTTGTAAAATCGTTACAATGATTGGGCCTGTTTTAAAACAGGTGATGAAATTATTATTTTTAGATTAATAAGGTAAAGACGATGCAAGATGATGTCTCTCAAGAGCAAAAAACTGATGAAGCTCCCAGAAAAGGAGTAGCGTTGCAAAAGATCTATATTAAGGATATATCCTTTGAGGCCCCGGGTACACCAGAGATCTTTTCATCTGATTGGGCGCCTGAGGTGAGTCAGGAGATACGTAACGCCCATCGGCAAATTGATGAGGATATCTACGAATCTGTCCTGACCATAACTATTACCGTCAAGATAGCAAATAAAGTGGCCTATCTAATCGAGGTCAGCCAGGCGGGTATATTTGGCCTGCCCGGCCATTCTCAAAAAGCACTGGAGACAACGTTTGGAATTTTTTGTCCAACTATTCTGTTTCCCTATGCACGTGAGGCGATTTCGGATCTATCGACACGGGGCGGATTTCCTCAATTCCTTATGCAAAACATAAATTTCCATGCCATGTTTGATGAATACCTCCGTCAAAAGGAGATGGCACAGCAGGGCAATGCCGGGACGGATGTGGGCATTACTCATTGATTCGATGACATCTTCCCAACACAATAGCCGGATATATACCTGCATGCTCAGGAATACCGAGTGATAGGCCAGACTATCGCTGTATTGGGTGCCGGATCCTGGGGGACGGCCCTGGCCATTCAGTTGGCACGCAATAGTCAAGTAACATGGCTATGGGGAAATCGCCCAGATCATATGGCTGAACTGAGTGCCGCTCGTAGTAATGAGCGCTTTTTACCCGGTTTTGGGTTTCCACCGACACTACAGATTGAGACTGACCTGGATACACTGCTGACCCAGGTTCGAGATATCCTGGTGGTTGTGCCAAGTCACGCCTTTCGAGAAGTACTGACGGCTATTGTAAATTGGCATCAACATCAAGGTGTTGCCCTGGATGCATCTCATCGCCGGATCGTTTGGGCGACCAAGGGCCTGGACTCGCAGACCGGTGATCTCTTACATACCACAGCCATCGGCATCCTGGGTAAGGAGATACCCATGGCTGTGTTATCAGGGCCAACCTTTGCGAGCGAGGTGGCGGCAGGTTTGCCCACGGCGATAACGCTGGCCAGTCAGGATACCGAATTTAGTACCGATTTACTCCACTGCCTGCATGATGAACGTTTTCGTGTTTATACCAATGACGACCTAATCGGGGTTGGCCTGGGTGGGGCCGTCAAGAATGTACTGGCCATTGCCGCAGGTATTGCTGATGGTCTGAAGTTTGGCGCCAATTCCAGAGCGGCACTGGTAACCCGGGGGTTGGCAGAGATGATGCGTCTGGGCGTGGCACTAGGCGGGCAGCGTGATACATTCATGGGATTAGCCGGTCTCGGTGACCTAGTACTGACATGTACAGACAACCAGTCGCGCAATCGTCGATTGGGGCTGGCCCTAGCAGCGGGTCAATCGGTTGAACAGGCCCAGCAGTCTATTGGTCAGGTTGTTGAAGGCGTGCTGGCGGCACGTGAGGTCTATAAACTCGCCCAGCGATTTGATATAGATATGCCAATTGTCTATCAGGTGTATCAAGTCTTATATGAAGGTCTGGCTATTAATGAGGCCGTAGCGGCACTATTTTCACGACTTCCACGTGAAGAGTCATTATGAAATAGACTGGATGTATCGGGGTGACAGTCTTGCTTTAAGCATTTAGTAAAGCGAATTGAACACCGATACGCTATTTATAATGACCGGGAGCAAAGCTTCAAATTCTCGGTCATACGGTATGGAGCTAACTGAACCGTGTATCGATGAAGGCGATGATTTTGGCGGCAGGTCGTGGTGAGCGCATGCGGCCCTTTACAGACCTGACCCCCAAGCCGCTACTCTCAATCGGCGGTAGACGCCTGATTGAATATCATCTGCTGGCCCTCGCTCGCCAGGGTTTTGATCAGGTGATTATTAACCATGCCTATCGGGGCCAACAAATTGAAGATACGCTGGGCGATGGTCGGCGTTATGGTATTTCCATTCTGTATTCGCCCGAGGGTGAAGAAGGTCTGGAGACAGGTGGCGGTGTCTATCAGGCACTAGGCCTGTTGGGTACCGCCCCATTTGTAGTTATTAATGGTGATGTTTGGACAGATTTTCCTTTCAATACCCTGCCCGATCAACCCGAAGGGCTGGCCCACCTGGTAATGGTTGATACCCCGGCGTTTAAATCCGAAGGCGATTTTGTCCTGGATCATGGGCGGGTGAGAAATGGTGCTGGCACTCGCCTGACCTTTAGTGGTATTGCTGTTTATCGGCCTGCCTTTTTTGCCGATTGTCGCCCAGGGCGGTTTCCTTTGGCTCCCCTGCTGCGTCAAACAATGGAGATCGGTCAGGTGACGGGCGAACATTATGCCGGGCAATGGATCGATGTTGGTACGCCAGATCGATTGCAGGAACTACAATTCCGGTTGGTGGAGCAAGAAGCCGATTAGGCAGGAGGGAAGCCATGGGGCAGGATGTACCCAGCAGTCATTTTAATAAGCAGGACTTTACCTCATTTGAGCGCCGGTTACGGGAAGAGACTGAAGAACTGCAGCGCTGGTTTGTTGATGGTGTCTTTGCTCAAGATAACCTGACGGCCGGGTTTGAAATGGAGGCCTGGTTGATTGATCGTAACTATCAGCCAGCCCCACTTAATGATGAATTCTTTGCTCGTTGTCGCACACCAATGATTGTGCCGGAACTGGCTAAATTTAATATTGAGTATAATGTTGAACCGCAGCACCTGAAAGGTTCAGTGTTTACGGATCTTAATCATCAAATGTCGAACACCAATCGGATATGTCATGACATCGCCCGGCAGCTGGATATTGATGTGGTAATGATAGGTAGCCTGCCAACACTGACTGAAAAAGATATGCAACTGGCAAATATGTCACAGACGACACGTTTTCGTGCCTTGAATGAACAGGTACTACGTCTGCGTAAGGGACAGCCACTTTATCTGTCTATTCAGGGTGCCGAGCATCTACGGGCCTCGCATTTTGATGTGATGATGGAGTCGGCGACAACCTCGTTTCAGATTCATTTACAGGTGCCGCAGGAGCAGGCGGTGCGGTATTACAATGCGGCATGTATTGTCTCTGCGCCACTGGTTGCGGCCAGTGCAAATTCACCCTATTTTTTTGGCAAGGACCTGTGGGATGAAACCCGTATCCCGCTGTTTGAACAATCTGTGGCCTTGCAGGCCCATGAGGTCGGCGCCTGTACAGGCTTAGGGCGGGTGTCTTTTGGTACTAACTATATCAAGGATTCATTATTTGAGGCCTTTCAAGAGAATCTTCAGTGTTTTCCGGTTTTACTACCGGCCCACCTTGAACAGCAGGAATCAATGGCACATGTCCGCTTGCATAACGGCACCATCTGGCGCTGGAATCGGCCATTAATTGGTTTTGATCGTCAGGGGCGACCCCATTTACGTATCGAACAACGGGTGGTGCCCGCTGGCCCAACAGTCGTCGATAGCATAGCTAATGCGGCACTGTATTATGGCTTGGTTAAGGCTTTAGCGAGCCAGGAAAAGGCACCTGAGCTGGACATGACGTTTGCAGTCTGTCGCGAAAATTTTTACAGGGCGGCCCGTCTGGGACTCCGTGCCAGCATCCCCTGGCTTTCAGCAGAAGTGATGCCTATGTCAGGATTAATCATTGAACAATTATTACCGCTGGCCAGGCAGGGACTGGAGTCGATGAGCATCGATCGGGGGGATATTGATTCCACCCTGGGCATCATCGAGGAGCGAGTACGCAGTGGTCGCAACGGCTGTGGCTGGCAAAGAGATTATGTTGCCAAACATGGCTGGAATCCAGTAGCGATGACCGCCGCCTATATGAAACATCAACAGCGTGGGTTACCTGTCCATCAGTGGTCGTTGTAACGAGAAAGTGCTCAAATTTTCAGTCAGTGCCTATAGCTGGTTTCGAGGCTGATTTAATGGCGGGAGTGTTATACTTTATTCATGCTAACAATACTGGATAAATTGCCTGAGGGCCTGTTATCTTGTGAGGCCGATGAACTCTATCAGGTGCTGGAAGGACCTACACTGATCCACCTGCCTGGACGACGACCTGAGCCGTTGTTTGTATCGGTGTTATTGCATGGTAATGAGTTCACTGGTTGGCTGGCCCTTCGTTCAGTTCTTCAGGACTATCAGTCGCAACAACTTCCTCGAGCCCTGTCATTATTTATAGGAAATGTTGCTGCTGCAAGGGGGCATCGCCGCCTGCTGGATGGACAACCTGATTATAATCGTGTCTGGAGTGGGACTGGTCTGCCAGAACAGCAGATGATGCGTCAGGTTGTTGAAGAAATGAAGCAGCGACATGTGTATGCCAGTATTGATATCCATAATAATACCGGTCATAACCCTCACTATGCCTGTATCAATCGCCTGGGACACAGTTTTATGCAACTGGCTGTTCTGTTTAGTCGTACGGTTGTTTACTTTATCCGGCCAGAAGGCGTGCAGTCGATGGCCTTTGCCGGATTGTGTCCAGCAGTGACTATCGAATGTGGTTTGCCCGGATTGCCGCTGGGTATAAAGCATGCGCGTGAATTTATTCTGGCCGGCCTGAAACTGAATGAGATCCCCAATCATCCCTTGACTCAGGGTGATATCGATATCTTTCATACGGTTGCGATTGTTAAAGTTCCTGAGGTGCTGGATATTAGCTTTGAGAATGATATCGCTGCCGATATCTATTTTCCTTCAGACCTGGATCGGTTAAATTTCTCGGAATTACCTGTCAATACTCAGCTTGCTCGACAGGGGGGGCGGCGAAAGGTATGGCTAGAGGCCTGGGATGAGGAGGGTAGAGAAGTAGGTAGCAAATACTTTTATTATCATGATAATGAAATACGACTGGCCGCCAGTGTAATGCCTTCGATGTTGACCCGTGATCCACGGATTATCAGGCAAGATTGTCTCTGTTATTTGATGGAACGCTTACCGCCCAAAATGGTCGAAAATTAGACCATGACTCAGAATTTAACGGAAAAATACGATTAATAGATAATCTATGCCGGAGCTATATGACTGAATCTTCTGCGGTGTTGCGTCAACGGCTTGATGACTTTGTTGGGCAGGCGCGTGAGAACGAGGTTAAATTACGCCGTTTTCAATCATTCGAACTGCGTCTGATTGGCCATGATTCACTTTTTGGGCTCATAGAAGATGTCCTTTATCAGGAGGTGTCTCGGTTTAACTGGGATATGGTTTCGTTAAAACTGCTCGATCCTGAATACGAGGTCCAACGTATCCTGGTTGATAGCGGTGTCGATTTATCAGCTCACCCGAGGTTGATGTTTGCTAGTGAACGTGATGACATTGAGGCCTTATTTCCAGTATCTATGTTTCCGTCACCAGGTCGATATCGTAAGCAATATCATGCCTTATTATTTCCCGGTTGTAACAAGGCCCCCGCCAGCGTGATCTTATTGCCACTGCTACGATATGGTCGTTTAATTGGTAGTTTGAATATAGGAAGTTACGATAGCGAGCGATTTTCACGCAAGGTCAGAACAGATTTTTTTGAGCATTTTTCTGCGATCGTGGCAATCTGTATAGAGAATGCCTGTAATATGGAGCGGTTAAAAAGGCAGGGTCTTACCGATACACTGACGGCTTTAAATAATCGGCGTTTCTTTGATCAGCGCCTGGTAGAGGAGATTGAATTGGCGCGGCGTGAACGCTCTAGTCTGTGTTGCTTGTTGCTGGATATCGATTTTTTCAAAAAGATTAATGATACCTTTGGCCATCAAATAGGTGACCAGGTGTTAATGAAGGTCGCTGGCTTGCTCCGTGATCAAATGCGTACAACTGATGTGCTCTCTCGATATGGTGGTGAGGAGTTTTCTACATTATTAGCCAATACCCCTATATCAGAGGCTAAGGAAGTGGCTGAGCGTATACGATCGAGTATTGAAGGTTATAGCTTTAAGGATGATAACGGTGACGCCTTTAAGGTCACCATGTCGATTGGTCTGGCCCTGTTTGATGGCAATCAGCTGGATAATGTACAGTCGGTTTCGGCAAAACAGGCCGGCCACATTCTTGTTGGCCAAGCTGATAATGCCTTGTACAAGGCTAAGTCTTCGGGACGAAACCGAGTGTTAAGCCTGGTTGCTGCAAATACCTGATCATGTTGTAAGACCGATATTATCCTGATATTTTTATTCGGATTTTTGATATGTCTGAATCTGAAAATTTTTCAATGTTATGGCCATCTGCAGCGAGACTTTTTGTTGCCTGTTGAGCAAGTTCTTCAGTGGCAAAAATGAAGTTTATAATTGTACCGGGCTTATGTTGGCGTAACGTATTGCGTGCCTTGATGTAATGCAGTGGGCAGCCAAAGGAAGATAAATCTACTGTTTCATATTCATGTTCGGTACCTTCAGGTTTCTCGTTATCCGGCGCTGGAATTAATGCAGCCAGATCAAGATGTTGGTCAATATTCTGACAAAATACGGCGACTGAATGGGCCCAGTTATCAATTTTTGTTATCAGTGCCTGGTACTGTGAGTAATCAAAAGCTGTCTCTAATAGTGTCAGCCTGGTATGGATTTGTTCCAGCGAAATGACCATTGTTAGTTGATTTTTCAATGACAGCCTGAGTTTTTGACAGATGGCCTGAATATTATCAAGTGCGGGTTCGGCAGAGACAAACAGCAGGGCCTGTCCAACCAGCCGAAGTACCTGTTTGGCAGCTTCTATAGAGTCAGTGAATTTACGCTGGAGTAAAAAGGCGTTGCGATAATTGGCTTCATTTGTCGCTTCTGCAAATAAGGCGGCGACAGTTTCCTGTGCCGCCCCCGCACATTCACCACCACCAAATTGTATAACTTGAAATGCTTCTTTATCACCATGATCCTGGGTCAGGGTCTGTAATTCACTTTCTATTACTGTGGTCAAGGGCAATAAGAGCTGATCAAAAAATTCAGCGCCTTTGCGCTGACTCCATAGTGTGAATACTTCATTGTCGAGACAGTCCTGTTCATATGATTGCTGGAGTAATTTAATAGCCGCTTCAACGCGAGCTGCAGGAACAGAGCGTGTTTTTAGTCCAAGCTGGCAGGAACCACCGATGGTATTGCCACCGATAAATAGCTGATAATGGGGGATGAGACGACCTAACAGGCGTCGGCCTTCACCGTATAGACCAATGTCACCTGTCTCGGGTTGGGCGCAACCATTATGGCAGCCACTGATTCGTAGCCGCAGATCGGCATCGCCGCCACTTAGTCTTTTTGCTATAGCTTGAGAAGAGGTAATTCCTAATCGGCATGTGGATGTGCCGGGGCAGGCAACCACATTGCTCCCAGGCGCTGGTAGTTGTAATCCCTGCGCTGATAACGCTTCAATTAATATATTAATTTTATTTTCAGCAACCCCGGATATTATTAGGTTTTGATCCTGACTGGTGCGTAGTTCAGTGAGATTGTGACGCAGCATTAAGTCCGCAATGCCGTTTAATTGTGTGGCGGTAATATTACCGAGATTAATATGAACGGGAATGCTGTAGCGACCGGGCTGTTTTTGTTTAAAAGGATTACGGGGCGCGCCAGGCTCGACATGAATAGCTTTTGTTTGATGTTGCCAGGACAGGGTGGTTAATTGCTGTGGTGCCGTTGCTACTCGGGTACGTTGTAATTCCTGTTGATATTTGTTAATTAATTCATCCGATCCAAAGCGATCGACCAGAAATTTTAACCGTGATTTAGCGCGGTAGCGGCGGTCAGAGTAGCGATTATGAACATTGATTATAGCCTCTATGCTGGCCAGCAAGTCTTCTTCGGAGACAAATTTGTCAATAGTCACAGCCTGATGGGGTTTGTGGCCTAGTCCACCACCAGCTAATAGCCTGAATCCATATTGACCATTTTCCCGGACAGCAATGATGGCCAAGTCATGAATCATGCCCTGTGCGCAATCCTGTTCACAGCCAGAAATACTGATCTTGAATTTTCGAGGTAGATGCTGGGTGAGCGGATGACGTAGGAAATGAGTTGTGGCTTGCTCAACAACCGGGGTTATATCGGTATGTTCTGCAGGGCATACCCCAGCGAGGGGGCAGGCAGAAATATTACGAACCGTGTTATTGCAGGCCTCCCGCGTTGTTAAGCCTGCGCCTGCAAGCAAGCGCAGTGCCTTGGGTGTATTATTGAGTGCAACATGATGGATTTGAATTGATTGACGAGTAGTAATGTGGGCAGTATCACTACTTGAGTACAAGTTTAATAGTGTGGCAATTTTTTTTGTCTGAAGAGGGGTTAATTTTCCACCAGGTATTTTGACCCTGATCATGTTAACGCCTTCCTGGCGTTGACCATAGATGCCCTGTTGTAACCGAATTGACTGGAATCGATCGCTGTCCAGTTCACCGTTCAACATGGCCTGAACCGATTTTTCATATCGATCCAGTTCATCATTATTAATCAATATCTCTTCGCTAATCATCGCGACCTTTAGCAATCAGGTGAATTGTGAAGAATATTCTAACATTTTTAATTGAATTGAAATCCGCCAGTTCTTCTCAAATTGCGTTATAGTTTAGTATATATCAAATATTTTAGGCCAAGTAGGCCATGCCAACCGAATTTGAACGCAGACAGTTTGTTCGCCAGACCTTTAACAAGGTTGCCTCCAGGTATGGGCAGGGAGCGGCCAGATTTTTCCATATAAGTGGTGAGGTTATGGCTAAATTACTGCCATTGTCGGGTTCAGAAGCTGTGCTCGATCTGGCCTGTGGTACAGGTGCCACAGCCATTCCGCTAGCTCGGTGTGTTCCAGATGGTTCCGTGATCGCCGTTGATTTATCAACGGCGATGCTGGCTGTAGCAAAACAACGTGCTTTTGAGCTGAAGTTAAAGAACCTGCAGTTTATAGAGCTGGATATGACCCAGTTACCTTTTCTCGCTAATAGTTTTGATTGTGCCAGTTGTGCCTTTGGTCTTTTTTTTGTTGATGATATGAGCGCCCTATTGAAGCATATCGCCAGCACAGTTAAGTCGGGGGGCTGCATATTGGTCTGTGGTTTCTGTAGTGAAACATTTCAACCGATGGCGCAGTTATGTCTGGATCGATTGCGGCGTTATGGAGTAGAAGTACCTGAACAAATCGGTTGGCAACGTATGGCTGAACCAGAACAGCTACAAGCCATCTTCACGGCTGCAGGACTGCCCTTAATTCACATTGAACGACAGTCTTTGGGCTATTATATTGACGTCGATGAGTGGTGGGACATTGTATGGAATGCCGGGTTTCGTGGCCTGGTTGAATCGCTGGGTGATCAATTAGAGACCTTTAAAAAAGAGCATTTAGACGAAATATCATCTCTAAGTAGCAGTGACCGCCTGTGGTTAGATGTCGACGTACATTTTACTCAGGCGATAGTTCCTTAAGTTCAGGTTGCTCACAAGCTAGCTATTGTATTTTTCAATTTATGATGCCCGTTGTATATTTCTACAATTGAATGATTTAAACAACTGGTTAGCCCTTATTGCCTGGATATGTTTCGTCTGGCGTATCGGTTGTCATCGACTGTACACGATGTATAAGATTTATTTCAGGATCTTTTGATAAAGTCCTATCAACGAAAAATTGAAAACAGGCGGGCCTGGTTGGCGCGGGTTATGTGTACCCAGTTCATCGATTTTCAACGTCGGCAATCACGTTCCCTCATTTTTCTGGCTGTGGATAATACGAGTGACGAGGCTCAGGAAGCTCTGCATCATTCAATGGATCGGGTTGACACCCAATAACTTGCCGCAATAAAGATGCATGAGCAATTAATTTTGATCAAATTACTGGAACAGATAAATGAAGATCAACGAATAATTTTGGTGTTAGCTGATGTTGAGGGATATACATTGAGTGAGCTTGAACAAATACTGGGGTGTTCGCTGGGTACACTGAAGTCGCGCCTGCATCAGGCCCGGTCCAGGTTGCGCGAGTTTATTGAAGATAATAAATTATATATCAGTTGGTTCTGGTTTATTTGTAGTTAATAAAAAATAAATTTCGAAAGGATGGAATCTTTTGTGGCTGATTTTCGTTATTGACTATGTGACACTAGGGTTTCTATGGATTGCACAGGATTTTCACAGAGACAGGATGATTTTCAAGATGATCGTGTGACCTACATCTACAAGGCCATAGTATCAGTTAGTTCGCTGTATAGAATATCAAAGCAATGGTTTAAGTTATATGCTCAGTTAGGTTTGGTTGCTCCGACAACTGCGCGATTTTATTATCTTTAAGGCTGGAATAGTCATGGCGGAATTAAGTGGGATTAATTTTTGACAGCTGAACGAAAAGTCAGCGCACCCTTTATTGTTGAGGATAATGCGCGGCAGGATGATGACGCTGGAGCTGAATTTGTCAGTTATTCCCCATTAATAAAATTTTTGGAACTCTCCTGTGTGAAGTCACTCACCCATCAGTTGCAATTAGATACGGCTATAACAAGGTGATATAGCCGCTACAAGAATGATAATATTATACTGAAAGGAGGTAACGTCAGACGGCATGAGCAACGCTATCAATTCGCTGCTACTATAATCTAAACGATAAATCTGATCTATCAAAAAGCTATGATCGCACAAATAATTATTCAAGTTTAAACCAATATGACTATGTTACTAATGACATTAAGGTTGGCGCAACAATTGTCTGGTGAATTTGTTACAACATACAACAATCTTTAGATATAGCGCCAGGGGCCAATCCCATCCTGGTTTTTGAAAACATCCGGTTGCGCAGAGATACTATAAGCAGTAAAGGCCTGTAAGGCATTTTCCAGGTTTTCGTCATTACCAAATTCAAAGGCATTAAAACCACAGCGCATCAAATAATACAATTGATCACGCAAGATATTGCCAACAGCACGAATCTCACCTTTAAATCCAAACCGTTCGCGAAGTAGGCGTGCCTGGGTGTAACCGCGGCCGTCATTGAATTTTTCAAATACGATGGCAATAAGTTCGAAATATTTCAGGTCAGCTATAATATCGGTGACTGAATCACTGGTGGTCAGGCGGATGCCAAGATGGGTGTGGTCAATTAAGTCGGCACGTTGTTCTTGCCAGCGACTGAAAGGGATAGTTACCTTGCCTGCGGGTTGTTCAGCCATTTCATCAGCATGAAACCACTCATTCTCTACTATCTGTTGGTCTTTAATGATCTGCATAGACCTTCTCCTTGAATGTATCGACGCCTATACGATGAAATAGTTCATTGAAGCTTTCGCCGTCGATGCGGTGTTCAACAAAGTTATTGATGATTTGCTCTATAGTGTCGGCCACGATTTCTTTTCCAACTGCGCGGCCGAGGCGAGAACCGATTGCGGCGTTAAGCCCGGGCGATCCCCCCAGGGTAATTTGATAAAAATCCTTACCCCCCTTTTCAACACCGAGGATACCAATATCAGCGATATGATGGTGACCGCAGGCATTCATGCAGCCAGAAATCTTGATTGATATTTCGCCCAGATCGTACAGATAATCAAGTGAATCAAATTTTTCATTGATCTGCAGACCAACATCAATAGATGTGGCATTAGCCAAGTCACAATAGGTACCTCCGGGGCAGCATATCATGTCGGTTAATGTGCCAATATTGGGAGTGGCTAGATTGTGTTGGCTTAAAGATGTCCAGACATTATATAGATCAGCCAGCCTGACATCTTTTAGGGCCAGATTTTGATTATGCATCGTCTGGATTTCACCGAAACTGTAATAATCGGCAAGATCAGCAATGGCATTCATTTGCTGCTCAGTCGCATCGCCCGCAGGCTCAGTCGGGGGTTTAAGCGAGATATAGACGACTCGGTACCCTGGCTGTTTATGGTCATCAGTGTTATGTCTATACCAGGTAGCAAATTTCTTATTATTTGCCAGCGCATCTTCCACATCCACATCATTGGTTGTGAGAGATTCGTAGTCGGGTGCCTTAAAAAATTCCTTGAAGCGTTCGAAGTGTTGCTGGAACAATTCCAGGCCGTTATCTTTTATTAATTGCCATTCTTCGTCCACAAGACGTTTGAACTCATCAATGCCTAGGGCATTAACAAGAATTTTTATGCGCGCCTTATAGGCGTTATCGCGTCGTCCCTGAAGATTATAGATTCGTAGGATAGCTTCCAGGTAGGAGAGCAGGTGGCGTTTTTCCAGAAAGGGATTGATCTCTTTACCAATCACGGGGGTGCGTCCAAGACCACCGCCAACCAGCACCTGGAACCCAGTCTCACCCTGTGTATTTTTGACCAGACGTAAACCTATGTCATGGAAGTAGACGGCAGCTCGATCATTCTGGGCGCCACTTACTGCGATTTTGAATTTGCGCGGTAACCAGTCAAATTCGGGATGCAGGGTGGACCATTGACGAATAATTTCACAATAAGGCCTGGGGTCCTCAATCTCATCTTTGGCAACCCCGGCCAGATGGTCCGTTGTGGTATTGCGAATACAGTTACCACTAGTCTGGATAGCATGCATTTCGACACTGGCCAATTTATCCAGGATGTCCGGAACCTCCTCAAGCTTGGGCCAGTTAAACTGGATATTCTGTCGAGTCGTAAAATGTCCAAAGCCCTTGTCATGTTCTTTGGCTATATGGGCTAGCATGCGCAATTGATCTGAAGCCAGTAGACCGTAAGGGATAGCTATACGCAACATATAGGCAAGTTTTTGCATATAGAGCCCATTTCGTAATCGTAAAGGTAAAAACGACTCTTCGGATAATTCGCCACTCAAGCGTCGTTTTACCTGGTCTCGAAATTGATCAGACCGTTGTTGGACTAAGAGTTTGTCCAATTTATCATAGTGATACATCATTTACCTCAACTGTTTAGTTTTAGCATCAACAAGTTTTGATCCTGTATATTTAAAGCTAAAGCTATGAATTAGTTTAATACGTTTACTGTAAAAAGTTTATTCGATTTAATTTGTTAATAAGTCTAGGCCAGCATAAATTTTACGCCAATCAACATCAGCAGGCTGGCTAGGATCGTACGCATGAGTCGCTCAGGAAAAACTGAGCTTAGATGGCTGCCAAGATAAATACCTGGCAGGGATCCTAATAAAAGTGTGCCTAGTAAAATCGGGTCAATATTTCCCAGTTGCCAATGGCCCCATCCAGCGATGGCAGTGAGAGGAACGGCATGGGCAAGATCAGTCCCTACTACACGGCGTAACGGCAATGAAGGATACAGAAATATTAATATTGTGGCCCCCATCGCACCAGCGCCAATGGATGATATTGGTACCAAGGTCCCCAGAATAATACCTGTTATTATCGTTGCGATGTTGCGCCAACGTCTGAGTTGAGGCAATTGGGTGACTGTACGACGTCCCAGTGTTGCTAGTGGTGACTTGAAAATTAAAGAAAACGAAGTCAGTACCAGGGCCAGGCCAAGTGTTGCATTAATGATCAAGTCAACAGGCAAGTCACTGGACTTAATAGCATCAAGCCACAACAGAGTGATAAATGCTGCAGGTAGACTGCCTAGTAATAACAGGCTAACTATTGACCATTCAATATTGCTGAGTCTCTGGTGACGCCAGATGCCTCCAGCCTTGGTAATCGCTGCGAAGAGTAGGTCTGTGCCAACAGCGGTTAACGGGGTGACACCAAAGGCAAAAATTAAGATCGGTGTCATCAAGGAGCCGCCACCGACGCCTGTCAGACCGATAAGCATGCCGACACCGAAGCCGGAAATTGTCTGTGCCCATTCCATGTTGGATAAGTAGGTCTCGATAGGTGTTGATCAGGCAAAAATTCTCAATAAGGACTATATCAGGCTTTCTATATCACTAAAACTAATGATATATTATATTAATATACAAATATTATATATAGGTCGTAGATGAATTTTCAGCAACTCAAGTATCTTCGGGAAGTCGCTCGTTGTGGATTAAATATCTCGACGGCTGCCAATGTATTGCATACAGCCCAGCCTGGAATTAGTAATCAGATTCGCCAGCTTGAAGATGAATTGAATATTCAGATTTTTGAACGCAATGGTAAACGATTGGTTGGTATTACTCAGCCCGGACGGGCTGTTCTGGCCATGGCTGAACGGGTACTGCGGGAAATTGAAAATATTAAACAGATTGGCCATGAGTTTACCCATGATGCCAATGGTTCCTTATCGATTGCTACAACCCATACTCAGGCCCGCTATGCCTTACCCCCGGTCATTAAGACATTTAAGGAGCAGTATCCGAATATTAGGCTGCACATTCACCAAGGTAATCCAACTCAGATTGCCCAGATGGTCGTTTCAGGGGCTGCTGATCTGGCAATAGCAACAGAAGGAATGGATGAATTTGAAGATATTGTTGTCCTGCCCTGTTACCAATGGAATCATTGCCTGGTTGCGCCTCCTGGTCTGCCAATTTTACGCGAAGAGCCATTGACGCTCCAGGCTATCGCGGCCTATCCCATTGTGACCTATGAGTTGGCCTTTGCTGGCCGAATGCGCATCAATGATGCCTTTAGTGAAGTTGGACTCAGGCCAAATGTTGTCCTGGCGGCAATAGATGCCGATGTCATTAAGACCTATGTTGAACTGGGCCTGGGTGTTGGTCTAATTGCCAATATGGCCTACGATGAAAAACGTGATGTAAATCTACGCATGCGGGATGTTGGGCACTTATTTGCCCCATCAACAACGAGAATAGGCCTGCGTCGTGGTGCTCATTTGCGTGGTTTTAGTTATGCCTTTATCGAGCTGTTTGCCAGCCATCTTGATCGTCGAACTGTTGATGAGGCAATGGGAATATAATTCAGCCACGTTGATGGGGCTAAGATGTTATCCTGTGCGGCAAAAGTTGACTGAAATAATTGCGATATCTAAATTTTCCAACTATCAAGACTAATCATTTAAGTGAATAAGGTTTTATGAGTAAGAAGATACCCGTTAAGGTTGAAATGACTGCAGAGAATAAATGCAGTTTCTGTCATGGTTCTATTTGCTGTACCTACACTACTGAGCAGCTGGCAACCCCACGATCAAAGCATGATTTTGATCATATCTTGTGGCAAATATCTCATCGAGATGTCCAGGTCTATAAAGATGAGGATGGTTGGTATTTGTTGATTAATAATCCCTGCACCCATCTTTTACCTGGCGGTGGTTGTGGCATTTATGAAACCAGACCCCAGGTTTGTCGTGATTATTCAAATGATTATTGTGAATATGATGAGTCGGCGACGAAAAATTTCGAGTTATTTTTCCCTGACTACCAGGCGCTATTGACCTATTGCAAGAAGCGTTACAAGAGCTGGGGTAGCTTTTAAAAGTAAGCGCATATATTACTTTTCAATATGGATTTAGCCTGCTGTCTGTATTTAAGGCGTAGGAATTATGTCTCGAAAGTGATCCAGGGCGTTAAATTCTGCGGTGGACTGAATCGCCCTGTTACTGTCAGGACGGCTTATCGCCAGCAGGTGCGTGATGCCCCCCTGGTGCGCTGACCGTAATACGTCCAGATTATCATCTATCAATAGTGTCCGCTCAGGGTTAAATTCTATAATTTGTTGTAGTCGTTGCCAGAAAACAGGTTGTTCTTTGGGGAGCCCCAGGTCATGGGCGCATATTATGGTATCCAGGTGGCGACCAAGATTAGTCTGTTTGAGCTTAAGCTCGAGGCTTTTCTGGTGTGCATTCGTCACTAATACTGATTTTTTGTTTGAATGCGTCAGTGCATTGAGGAATGATATAACATCTGGGTGTATAGCGATCAGATGGCTTAGCTCAGATTTTAATTGAACGATATCTATTTGTAATTCTTCACCCCAGTAATCAAGGCAATACCAGTTGATAGTGCCTCTTTCTGAACTAAATCGGTCATAAAGATATTGGCGTGCTTCATCTCTATTTACATTATGGTGTTGGGCATAGCGTAGAGGCAGATGTTCAAGCCAGAAAAAATTATCAAAGTGAAGATCCAGTAAGGTGCCATCCATGTCCAGAAAGACAGTGTCTATATTGTTCCAGTTAATTGCTATAGCCATGCTGGCATTTTAGCATGCGGTGAGTAGATTGCCTGCTGATAGGTGTATTCTGTGTCTAATGGTACAATATGACCCATAACTGGAACCTGAGTGATGAAAAATAAGCCGCGTATTTTAAGTAGCCAGAAGGTTGCCAGCAGCCGCCTTTTTGAGGTGGAGCAGCTTGACCTTGAATTTAGTAATGGGGCAACCGTAGCCTATGAGCGTCTATGTAGCCGTTCGCAAGGGGCGGTGCTGGTTGTGCCTATGCTGGATGATGATACAGTATTGTTGATCAGGGAATATGCCGCAGGCGTACATCGTTATGAATTGGCTTTGCCCAAAGGGCGGGTAGAACCTGATGAGGACGTACTCGGTGCAGCCAATCGTGAGTTGATGGAAGAGATAGGTTACGGTGCGCATAAACTCCGTACTTTAAATCAGTTTACCCTGGCCCCCGGTTACTTTAGTCATGTGACTGACATAATTCTTGCCGAAGATCTCTATCCCCAGCGTTTGGTGGGGGATGAGCCTGAGCCAATTGATGTCGTACCCTGGTCATTGGGGCAACTGGATAAATTGCTGCAACGAGAAGATTGTACTGAGGCGAGAAGTATTGCCGCCCTGTTCATGGTCAGGGATCTACTGCTTAAATCTGCCGTTTAGAAATGAATATTTTTTATGAGGGAAATAATGACTGAATCAAATAATGAATTATTGGAATGGTTGCCTCAGGTCATCAACATTTCATATACAGCGGGTGATGCTATTGTCGATATCTATAATCGAGATTTCAATATCGAGCATAAGGATGATAAGAGTCCATTGACGGAGGCCGATATGGCCGCTCATCATATTATTGTAGATGGGTTGGAGGCATTAACGCCCGATATACCTGTTTTGTCAGAAGAGTCGGCGAGCATTCCGTTTAATATTCGTTCAGGGTGGCATCGATACTGGCTGGTTGATCCACTTGATGGCACTCGTGAATTTATAAAACGCAATGGTGAATTTACCGTTAATATTGCCTTGGTTGAAGATGGTCAAGTGATTATGGGGGTAATTGTTGTCCCGGTAACTGGCACCTGTTTTTACGCTTGTCAAGGAAATGGGGCTTTTACCTGCGCACGTGATGGCGGCGCCCAACCTATTCGTGTGCGTGAGCTTGACCCTAATAGTAAGCAGATTGTTGGTAGTCGTTCACACGCAGGTAAGCGGTTACAGACCTTCCTTGAAAATGTCGGTGATCATGAGTTGCTTAGTATGGGGAGTTCATTAAAATCCTGTTTGGTTGCACAGGGCAAGGCTGACATTTATCCCCGACTCGGCCTTACTTCTGAATGGGATACCGCTGCTGCCCAAGCTATCGTTGAAGAGGCGGGTGGTATCCTGGTGACCCTAGATATGCAGCAACTTCGATATAACACCAAAGATTCATTGCTTAATCCAGAATTTCTGGTGATTGGTGATCGGGATTATGACTGGTCCAGATATTTACCAGAGTCATAATACCTGAATAGAGTGGCATTATTAAAATGTAGTTTTAATAATGATTGCTCCCAGCATGGCAATACCTATGATGACAAGACCAATGCTGAAACCCTTTTGTAATTTTTTAGTAGTCAAATGTTTAAGAGCCATGCTGCCAATGATGCTGCCAATACTTGCGAGTCCAACAATGATGATCAGGGTATTGTCTGGTGGGTCAACTTCATCAAGATAGATTGTGCCTGAAATAATCGCATTAAAGCTGATCAGTATCAGTGAGTGTGCAATTGCTACGGGCATTTTGGAGATGCCGAGATAAAGCAGTGTTGGTATTATCAGAAAACCGCCACCAACACCCAGCAATCCTGTTACTACACCCAGGATTGCACCACTTAAGATGGCTAGGCCACAGGGACAGATAAAGCGTCCTTCATCTTTTGGTAGCTGCAACCGTGACATCCATGCGCCAATCGTTATTAGCAGTAATGAAAACAGTGTTTCCTGGATAATAGGATTAATCCATGTGCCTATCCATGCGCCAGCAGCACCACCAAATATGCCACCAAGGCCAAAAAAGCCGAGTAAGCGTGGCTCCAGTATACGCCAGGCCTTTTGTTGGGTTGCTGCAACCAGGCTAACAGTTGCTACAATCCACAGGCTAGTGGCAATGGCCGTTTTAACAGGCAGATCCAGACCGTAAATTAGTAGTGGTACAGTGAGCATGCCGCCACCGGCACCAAACAGGCCAAGTAAAAGCCCAATCAGAGGTGCCGCAATCCAGGCCCAGAGACTCATGTTTTCTGTTTCTCCCCGCAAGCCATATTGGCAGGCAAGGCCTGATGAATCTTATTGAGATTCGGCAGGTTGAGGTTTTTCATGAGTTGAATAAAAGTGGATTTATCAAGTTTCAGATGAGGTTTATAGTGTTTTTCCTCAGCGATTGTTGATGCCAGCATGCCATGGTAATCATGGCAGGGGTGAACCAAAGTTTCTTCAGGTAAGTTAAAGACTCGCTGAGTAATGGAGTCAACTAACTGTGCCGCATTGCCCTGTTGAAAGTCTGTTCGTCCACAACCGCGAATAGGTAAGGCATCAGCTGAAAATACATGCTTATCGGTATAGAAACTTAGACAGGTTGGAGTATGCCCCGGGGTCTCAATAACTCTTAAAATACTCGTGCCGATTTGTATTGTATCGCCGTCTGAGAGCGCAATCTCTGCACAACCCACGTCAGCATTTTTAGACAATGCCGTTTTGCAGCCTGTCTGCGTGCGCAAAGAACCACTGGCTGTAATGTAATCGGCATGGACATGGGTGTTGAGACTATATAATAGTTTACAATTCAGTTCTTCTAAGAGCTTCAGGTCATGTTCGAGTTGTTCAATGACAGGGTCAATTAACAAGGCCTCGCGTGTAGCCTTATCAGCGAGTAAATAGGTGTAAGAACTCGTGTCGGGATCAAAGAGTTGACGTATTATCATTGATGGGTATACCTTTTCA
>CAZYTT010000002.1:0-2545 GCA_964650235.1 uncultured Gammaproteobacteria bacterium
GCTGTCGACAACAAATAGAGTCTCCACCGGGCTGATTGCCTGGTGAACCTGCTTGATCTCGGTCATCATGGCATCGTCGATATGGAGACGACCGGCCGTATCAATGATGACAACATCGATGAACTGTTTGCGGGCATGAGCTATTGCAGCCTGGGCGATCTTGACCGGTTCCTGATTGGTATCGCTAGGAAAAAAATGGGCGCCAACTTCGCCAGCCAGGGTCTCCAGCTGGGCGATGGCTGCCGGTCTGTAGATATCGGCGCTGGTTAGTAGTGCTGTTTTTTTAGCCTTTTCCTGCAACCACTTGGCCAGTTTGGCAGCGGTGGTTGTCTTACCTGCACCCTGCAGGCCAGCCATCAATATAACGGCGGGGGGTTGGGTGTTAAGGTTTAATTCTTCACAGGACTCTCCCATCAAGCGGGTTAGCTCATCCTGGACGACCTTGATCAGTGCTTGGCCCGGTGTCAGGCTCTGAATAACCTCATTACCAATAGCGTTTTGCTGTACATTAGTAATGAATTCCTTGACAACAGGCAGGGCGACATCGGCCTCGAGCAGCGCCATCCTTACTTCGCGCAGGGCATCCTTGATATTGTTTTCTGATAAGCGCCCCTGGCCGCGCAGATTTTTTAGTGTCTGGCCCAGTCGTCCGGTGAGATTGTCAAACATATGTTATGCACTCTGTTATTTTGCAGCGATATAGAGTGCCTATGATACACGCTGCAGGGCTGGATCGAAATATTAGCTGGAGAGGACCTCAGTCCTGGCGGTGGTATTTACACACCACCGAGACGAGACGCCAGCATTTCCTGCGGTCTTAAATCGAAGGTTTCATTGCCATGGAGGAAGGTTAGCGGGCGATCCGGTATGGCCGCATGGCATTCCTGAGCAATTGCCGATTCTTCCCCCGGCTTATTGTGAGTAATGCAAATAGGCGGGGTGTGGTTGAGTTTCTTCAGGTCTGCTGCCAGCAGATTAGGCGAGTAATGACGTGCCCTTTTGCAAAGGGTCTCGAGGTGATTGCCAAAGGCAACCTCGACGAGTAGCAGGTCGAGCCGATCATGGGCGTTAAGTGAATCCCACAGGCTGTCATTCGTCGTTGTGTCACCACTATAGGCAAAAGCGGCGTCGGGTGTTGAAACGCGATAGGCTACTGTTGGTACGATGTGGTTGACGGGTATCGATTCGAAGGTGCGATTACCAACACTACGTGTTTCGCTGGGCTGGAGTGGTTCATAGCGGATGACAGGTGATTGCATGGTAGGTAATTCGGCAAAATTCGGCCAGATTGCCCAGTTGAATATATTGTTTTTCAAGGCGTCTATTGATAGCTGCTGGGCATGAATGACGATCGGCTCCTTGATCTGATCAAAAATACTATCGACCATTAGTGGCAGGCAGGCAATGTGGTCAAGATGGGTATGGGTAATAAAGATATGGCGTATCCTGGCCATTTCTTCATTGGTCAGGCTGCTTATACCCGTGCCGGCATCAATTAATATGTCGTCGTCAATCAGTAGGGAAGTGGTATGTAATGCGCCACCAATTCCGCCGCTGCATCCTAAAATGCGGATCTTCATGTAATTTGTTTCTTTCCGCAAAGCGGACAGAAATCCTCCCTTTAAATCAGTGCGTCTTATTGGCACGTACCTTTCTGGGGTGATACATCGCCTATAATCTCCCCAGAATTAGCAGTTGATGCTGGGCATCTATGTTTGTTGTTAGCCTGTTATCGACATATTCAGCCAGATCTTCAGTAACTTCATAAGTTATATGAAAAAAAACTTCATTGGCCCGAGTAGTTATGCGATCATTCCAACATCTGATTTTGAGTCCGGAATTCTATGAACGTTACTTTTCTTAGTGTCTTGCCCGTTTTAAGCTATATCGGTGCGGGGTACCTCGTATTTAGACGGTTGGCCAACAGCGGGGCTCAGAACGAGGCTGGTTCCAGCCCTGTCCTGATCCTTGTGCTTGTGGCCATTGCTCTCCATGGTGTGATTCTGTATCAAAACTTTGCTGCTACCGTGGGAATGAATTTTGGTGTCTTTAATGCGCTGTCCCTGTTGACCTGGCTGGTTGCGTTGCTATTGTTGCTGGCAATGTTTAGTCGGCCCGTTGAAAACCTGGGGATGGTGGTATTTCCAATGGCGGCTTTGGCCCTGGTTCTGGAAACGGCATTTACGACAGAGCACATTGTCAGTGGTGATAATTTCAGTCTTAACGTACACATCCTGATTTCCATTCTGGCCTATAGTATTTTTACTATCGCTGCGATTCAGGCCATGTTGCTGGCCTACCAGGATCGACATCTGCACAATAAACACCCTGGTGGATTTGTCCGCGCTCTGCCTCCTCTGCAGACAATGGAGACGCTGTTGTTTCAATTGTTAGCTGTCGGTTTTGTTTTACAGAGTTTGTCGCTCATTAGTGGTTTTGCCTTTCTTGAAGATATGTTTGCTCAGCGACTGGTGCATAAGACCGTGTTATCTATTATGGCGTGGATTATATTTGCCCTGTTACTGTGGGGGCGGTGGCGCTATGG
>CAZYTT010000002.1:2645-12017 GCA_964650235.1 uncultured Gammaproteobacteria bacterium
TGATTGGCATCATCCTGTTAGGTAATAATTTTGTAAATATCCTGGCCTCTTCAATTACTACTATTATTGCCCTGCGCTATTTAGGCGAGGCTTGGATTGCGGTTGCGGCCGGGGTGTTGACGCTCATCGTATTGATCTTTGCCGAGGTTGCGCCAAAGACCATGGCAGCTTCTCATCCTGAAAAGATTGCATTTCCCGGTTCTATTATTCTGATGCCATTGTTGTGGCTGTTTTATCCTGCCGTCTGGTTGATCAATGTGATAGCAAATTCACTGCTGCGGCTGTTGGGGTTCAGGCGAGAAGATAGTGACCTGCATCTAAGTAGTGAGGAATTACGAATTGTTGTGAATGAAGCCGGGCCTATGATTCCGAAACGCCATCAGAAAATGCTGCTTAATATCCTCGATCTGGAGAAAGTGTCGGTTGAAGATATTATGATCCCGCGTAACGAGGTTACCGGGATTGATCTCAATGACGAGTTAAATGATATTGTATCCCTGTTATCTCGTTGTCAATACACCCATGTGCCTATCTATCGTGATGATATCAATGATGTCGTTGGTATGCTGCATATACGTCAGGTATTGCCATTGTTAGCGACCGGGGGGCTGGACCATGATGCGTTAATAAATAGTGCTGACCAGGCCTATTTCGTCCCTGAAGGGACGCCATTAAATACCCAGCTGTTAAAGTTTCAACGGGAAAAGCGACGAGTTGCCCTGGTCGTCGATGAGTATGGTGAAGTCGAAGGTCTGGTGACCCTGGAAGATATCCTGGAAGAGATTGTCGGGGAATTTACTTCCGACATAAATGCCGTTGTCAGTGATATTCACCCTCAGGAAGATGGTAGTTTCCTCGTTGATGGCGGTGTCAATATTCGGGAGTTAAATCGGTCAATGCACTGGAAGCTGCCGGTTGATGGCCCCAAGACATTAAATGGTCTGATCCTGGAGGCGCTCGAGTTTATCCCCGCTGGTGCAACGACAACTCGGATCGCCGGGTATGTGGTCGAGATTATTCAGAGTTCCGAGCATGCCATAAAAGTAGCTCGTATAATTCCTCCCGATGAGGGCGTTTGAGTACGAGACGATGTCATTACCTAAAAGGGTCGGCCAAACATAATGCCAAAGGTGTCCATCTGGCTTTCTGGCTGGCGCCATGGCGTGCCAAACTGGTCAGTGACCACTGGTGATGCCGATAACCGGAGGCCGTCATAATAAAATGTTATGCGCGTGTGGCTGTCATTGTTGAGCTCTATGCGATAACGGGCAAATAACGCGGTACTTCGACCTGGGTGTAACGTCGGGTCTATGCCTGCTGCTCTTTCGCTGGTCTTGAGCGGATACATCAGCCCTAGTTGTATCTGGCTGTGTCCCAGCGGGCTGGTATTATTCTGGACAAGGCCCAGGCGGGTGTAGAAGATCTGATAGTCTTCAGTAGCCCCCGATATCGTGTTGTTCTGGGAGTCTTGCGTTGACCTGATGTATCGATTCCAGGCATTCCAGCCACCCGTAATTAGCAGTTGCACGTCAGTTTGAAACAGGGGAAAGAGTCCCTCAAGCTCAGTATTTAACCCGGTATATTCAACTTTTGAAGCAATAAATACACCATTTGCCTGAGCGTTAGCGATGGATTGTGTCTGACCATCATAATTAAGTATTCCGCGATAAAATTGACTGCTTATGTTAAAGCGTCCGAGTCTGGGAATAAAATCTTCCCATTCAGCCTTAACATTCAACCGAGCGCCCTGTTCAGATAGCAGTCGTCTACTGGATGCATCCTGTTCCAGCCAGCGTGATAATTCGACTCCACCATAGACATAGACTGGTTTTGCTGTTGGCCATGCGAGCGCCGGCCAGCTGCTGATCATAAACAGCAGTATAAGTCGCTGATATAGTTTGCTGGTGCTGTGCTGTGACATTATCGGTACTGCCTTTGGTTAATGTTTGTTGGGGTTACTGAGGCGCTATTTATGGGGTCGATGTTGGCGATTCCTGCAGGCCAATGCGAGTGGAAATGTTGAAGCAGTGTTTGAGCCAGTCATCAAAGAGCAGGTTAATCTGTCGCTTTTCCAGGGGTTGATGCATGCCTGCGTTAGGATAACTGTAGCTGGGCTTGAAATGCCCCTGTTGTTGATACTGTATTACCTCGGCCATGCAGGCGTCATAGTAGACCTGTATAGTCATGCTGAGGTCTGGTAGCAGGGCGTTATTCAACAGGTGATCAATCTCTATTGTTGTGGTGTAGGGGCACTGTTCACGGATGGTGATGACTAGATGTTCAATAAGGTTGAGCTTTAGGCTGGATTGGTGATTAATTGATCTGAGGTTGGGGATGAGCATGAGCAGACGCTGGAAGTTGCTTTCATAGATGCCAGGCATAGCGGCTAGCAGGGCGGTCTTTATTTTTGGTTTCAACGCAGTATTTTTCATAAGCGGTTATTATATTAGGGTATGTACCCGATGTCTCATTATTGCCATTGTGACCTTAAACGATCCCGATTCAGTGCTAGCCATTGTAATGCCATTATGGGGCTGGCTGAGTTGATACGCCCATTACTTATCATGGTGAGTGCCTCGGCAAAGCTACAGGTAAATACGCGTATGTCTTCACCCTCTTCGCTGCACCCATGAATCCCACTGGCGTTATCAGCCACTACCCGCCCGCAATACAAAGAGATAGTCTCGGTAGTGCCGCCCGGGCTGACAAAATAGTTGCATATATGTTCCAGTTCAAGGAGCGGGCAGCCGGTTTCCTCGATGGCCTCTCGGTAGGCTACGTCTTGTGCGGATTCACCAGGTTCAATAATACCAGCCACGATCTCGGTTAACCATGCACCCAGTGGGTTATGGATTGCACCTATTCGGAACTGTTCAATGAGTATAATTTGATCAGTAACGGGGTCGTAGGGAATGACCGCCGCAGCATGGCCACGTTCAAAAACTTCTCGGGTAATCGCCGGGCTCCACGGGCCAGCAAAGAGTCGATGTTGTAACTGGTAGCGTTCAAGTTTGAAGAATCCATTGTAGGCGAGTTGATGATCAATAACTTTAAATTCCAGCTGTTTCATAATCTCTCCACATGTTACTGATGCTAGTCTATGTGCTGGCGAATGTGTCGGCAAGACCAGAGTTGTGGGTGATTACTTCATCGTGCGGACACAATTGCGTCCACTTCTCTTGGCTTCATACATGGCTAGATCGGCTGCGGTAACCAGGTCTCGTGCTGATTGGGCGTTATCGGGTACCGTGGCTGTGCCGAGGCTGGCAGTAATCGGAATGGCGACCTGGGGTGAAACCTTAACAGGGAATTCAGCGATTGCTAGACAGATTCTTTCAGCCAGAGAATGAGCACTTTCAGCCCCGGTCTCAGGCAGGATGATGGCCAGCTCCTCACCACCATAGCGGGAAATTACATCGCCGGTGCGACACTCGTTGGTCACTATGTCGGCGACAGTACGGATAGCCTGGTCACCGATTTGATGGCCATACTGGTCGTTAATTAATTTGAAATGATCAATATCCAGGATCATCAGGGATACGGAGTGACCATGGCGGCGAAAACGATGGATTTCATCATTTAGAAGGCGCTCGAATTCACGACGATTATAGAGGCCGGTGAGACTATCACGAATCGCCATTTCAGCCAGTTTTTTCTGGTTGCGGTCCAGGTTTTCGGCCATGCGATTAAAACCCACGGCCAGTGAGCCAAACTCGTCCATCGACATTACCTTGATGCGGTGATCCATATCGCCTCGTCCTATCGTTTCCAGGCTATGCAGTAGCTGGCGTGCCGGTGTGATGACGAATCGGTACATGGCTATAACCGCAGTGATAAATGTAAGCACGCCGGTGATGAGGCCAGTCAGGGTAACATTACGAGTAAACTCAAAGTTGTCATTGGCATCCCTTCTAAGTGCCTCAATTCTGGCAAGGTTGATGTTGTGGAGCTGGTACAGGGTGTCAATGGTTCCTTCAGTGTGGCTGTTGTAGGTGGTTAATAAAGTTTTAGACGCCTGTATTTCAAGTGGGTATGGGCTATTCAAGATAGTTTTTGCTGCGGTAGTAGCGGCAATCCACTGGTCATGGCTATTGCTGATAATCTCTATCTGTCGGGGAGAAATATTCTTACGCGCCATCAGGGTAGAGAACAATTCATCAACTTCACGGCGTATGCCATCGTATAGCACGAGTTCTGTCGGGTCGCCATAGCTAATGTATTGATGAACTGGGTTGTTGGTCAGGCTCACCAGGTCACGCAGGTAAATTTGCTGGCGCAAGTTTAATAGCTCATGGTCAATGGCATGATCAAAATTATGGATGGTGTCCTGAAGCTTGAAATAGGACACACTGCCTAAGGCTGTTAGTAAGAAGAACAGTGAGCCCAGATAGATAAGGAAACGATGGCGGAGTGTTGTTTGGCCCTGAAAGGGGATAAAGCCAACGATATTGCGAATGAACTTCGCGTTATTAATAATGCCGGGTTCATTTTTTACCAGGCTGTCAGGGGTTGGCTGCATTTCTGTACGCTATTAACCAGGTTGTTAGTTGCTTTGATTTCAACAAGATTAATGATGTATCGACAGTGGCGCAGGTTTTATTAGTCTCGCTTTAAATGGTTGCCAGGGGCTTTATTGGGTTAGATATTGAGTAGGACGAGTTCATAATTGATTAATGCGGCGTAACCGGCAAAAGTACAGGTTAATATGGTTTTGGCCTTTAGCATGTTGTTAAACATCCAGAAATTCTTATGGGCGACAATAAACAGGATACAGAGGGTAGTTAATGCTGCCTTGCTAGCAATAAACAGGGTAGTGTCAGACTGGATCAATAAATCCATAACCGGATTGGCCTCTGTGGCCTTGCCCTGATGGATCAGGATCAGTGTCAGTAGTGAGTCAGTGCAAGATAACACTATGATTGTTATAGCAATCCAGACAGTAGGTTTGTCGTGGATATCAACATAATGGGATGTTTTTTCATCGCTGGTCCTGCGCATGCCCCGGCGACGGCGCATATGGAGGCTGTGTAGAAATGACTTGAAGTCATGTTTTCTACGGTCAGTCCTGACGCGAGGTGTTGTCGATGTGGAGGTTGGTGTGTTCGACATGCGAGTCTCTATGGTTTGATGTAAACTGATTATATCATGAGTGTCATAAAATTGACACTATTTTCTAAGGTATTATGGTAAGTGGTTTTATAACAATACTAGGATGTTGCCTCCTGCCTTTAAATGGCGCTGTCTACATCGCTGCAGGGGTAGTAGAATGTAGCGCTTTTATCCGAAATGAATCTATCAGTGTGAGTTGAACGTACATGTCACTAGTTGAAGAAATGCGTAAGCGCCGGACCTTCGCAATTATTTCCCACCCGGATGCAGGTAAGACTACACTCACAGAGAAACTACTTCTTTTCGGTGGGGCAATACAGTTGGCGGGTACGGTTAAGGGGCGTAAGGCCGATCGACACGCTACCTCTGACTGGATGGAGTTGGAAAAACAACGTGGAATCTCTGTCACCACATCAGTGATGCAGTTTCCTTATAATGGTTGTGTCGTCAATCTGCTTGATACACCCGGCCACGAAGATTTTTCTGAGGATACCTATCGCACCCTGACAGCGGTCGATTCGGCCTTGATGGTGATTGATAGTGCCAAGGGTGTAGAGGCGCGAACTGTCAAGTTGATGGAGGTCTGTCGGTTACGTGATACCCCGATTATGACCTTTATTAATAAGCTAGACCGAGAGGGTCGCGACCCTATTGATCTGCTCGATGAGGTTGAAGAGGTGTTGAAAATTAGCTGTGCCCCCGTGACATGGCCTATCGGTATGGGCAAACAGTTTAAGGGCGTATTCCATCTCTATAATAATAGTATCCATATCTTTAGTTCTACCCATGGTGGTGCGATAAATGAGGGTGAGGTCATTCAGGGGCTCGATAATCCACGACTGGATGAATTGTATGGCGATATGGCCGTAGAACTTCGTGAAGAGATTGAGCTGGTGCGTGGTGCCAGTCATGAATTTGATTATCAGGCCTATCTGCGTGGTGAGTTGACGCCTGTATTTTTTGGTTCAGCGATTAATAATTTTGGTATGAAGGAATTACTCGACAGTTTTGTAGAATTTGCCCCGTCGCCGCAGCCACGTGAAACCTTGACGCGTGAAGTTCAGGCAGGTGAAGAAAAATTAACGGGTTTTGTCTTTAAGATTCAGGCCAATATGGA
This sequence comes from uncultured Gammaproteobacteria bacterium, assembly GCA_964650235.1. Lineage (GTDB taxonomy): Bacteria > Pseudomonadota > Gammaproteobacteria > SZUA-140 > SZUA-140 > CAZYTT01. The sequence continues at coordinate 8,872 of CAZYTT010000002.1, forward strand.
TCCCGCTCATCGTGATCGTATTGCTTTTCTGCGTATCTGCTCTGGTAGTTACAGCAAGGGTATGAAAATGAGGCATGTCAGGATCGGTCGCGATGTTCAGATTAGTAATGCTATTACCTTTCTTGCTCGGGATCGGGATAATACTGAGGCTGCCTGGCCGGGTGATATCATTGGTTTGCATAATCATGGCACGATTAAGATTGGTGATACCTTTACCCAAGGCGAAGAACTCAAATTTACTGGCATACCTAATTTTTCGTCAGAGTTGTTTAAACGGGTGGTGTTGCGTGATCCGTTAAGATTGAAGGCCCTGCAAAAAGGGGTGGATCAATTGTCGGAGGAGGGAGCAACTCAGGTGTTTCGACCGCTGGCAAATAACGACATTATTTTAGGTGCTGTGGGAGTATTGCAGTTTGATGTTGTGGCTCACCGTTTGAAAGATGAATATAACGTAGAGTGTTCATTTGAGCATGTGCAGGTTGCTACAGCACGCTGGATCGAGGCTAACGATGAGAAAATGCTCGAAGACTTTAAGAAAAAGGCCCACGATCATCTGGCATATGATGCGGCGGGTGAATTAACCTATATTGCACCAAGCAAGGTTAACCTGGATCTGACCATGGAGAGGTGGCCGGAAATAGAATTCCTGGCCATACGGGAACATTGAGCCACTCACTTTAGAGTGAGTGGTTGATTATCAGATTGAGTGTCAGGGTATTGGTGGCATTAAGATAGACATCATCGAATCTATAGTGCGACCAGTCAATACGAAACAGGTATTGCTGGCTATGGTATAACGCAATTTCAATGCCTGCACCTAACAAAATATCGGTGCCGTTGAGTTGTTGGTGATTGGTACTGGTTTCCAGACTCCAGAAATGCGCCCCAAGCTTGCCATACAGGACAGCACTTTTATTGTAATGATGTCTCAGGGCTGTATCGATATAGGCCGTGTAAATATTAAAGAGTTGACTGGCACTGGTACCGTTAGTAGCAATAATGCTGCCCAGTTCACTGATTCCCAGTTCCAGTGACATATCGTGATCAAGTTTATAGCCACCAAAGAGATTGAAACTAAAATCATCATGGTTGAATGAGGATGTTGCGCTGGCCGCATTGAATTCACTGATCAATGTAGGTCTGTTGAACTCTGTGGCTGATTTGCCAATCCCCAGCCCAAAATACCACGGATCAGGGGCTGGTGGTGTAAGCCCGACAAGTTGTTGTGCTGGTGTTCGTAATGCAAACGCTGACGAACTGGTGCATAGCAAGGTGACTAAGATGATCCGATTGATTCGTTGTATCATGAATACCTGTGTCTCTTGGTCTTGTAAATGGGTTGTAATTAGGCTCGCAATTACATCGCTAAAATTTTCCGATGCTGTTCTTCTAGTTGTAATAAAGAATTGCCTAATTCCTCAGCCTTCTGTTGTTCCCTGGCGACAACCTGCGCGGGCGCCTTGTCAATGTAGCTTTGATTGGCAAGTTTGGCCTTGCAGCCTGTTAATGCCTTTTCAATTTTGCCAATCTCACGTTGCAGTCGTGACAGTTCCGCCTCTTTATCGATAAGGCCGGACATCGGGATCAGAACTTTCATATCGCTCACCAGCGCTGTTGCTGACTCGGGTGCGGTGTCCTGATTGACTAATTCGATAGATGCGAGTTTAGCCAGAGTCATCAAGAAGTCGCGATTGGCATTTAGCCGGTCTTTGTCATTATTGCTAGCATTTTGCAGTAACACTGGCAGGGGTTTCCCCGGAGCAATATTCATGCTGCTGCGAATCTTTCGAACTCCAAGTACAAAGTTTGTTAACCACTCAATGTCATTGATGGCATTTTGATCGATTAGTTCCACGTTTGCTTTTGGGTAAGGCTGCATCATAATGGTGTCACCCTCACAACCGGCGAGCCCCTTAATCCGTTGCCAGATCTCTTCAGTAATAAACGGGATAATGGGATGAGCCAGCCGTAATAGACTTTCGAGCACCCTGACCAGGGTGCGTCGGGTTCCTCGGAGCTGTTCGCTATTACTGTCTGCATTATTGAGCACTGGTTTTGAGAGCTCCAGATACCAGTCGCAGTATTCGTTCCATGTAAACTCATAAATGGCCTGTGCGGCGAGATCGAAACGATAGTTCTCAATGGCATTGATCACTTCCTGTTCCACAATCTGCAGGCGTGAGATGATCCAGCGATCAGGTAGTGATAATTGGTAGCTGGCATTGTTGCCATCTACCAATTGACCGCAGTCCTGATCTTCGGTATTAAGCAGGACATAGCGCGCGGCATTCCAGAGTTTGTTACAAAAGTTACGGTAACCCTCAATACGGTGTAGATCGAACTTGATGTCGCGACCAGTTGAGGCCAGCGCGGCAAAAGTGAATCGCAGTGCATCAGTGCCGAAAGGAGGTATACCGTCGGGAAAATCCTTACGGGTCTGTTTAGTGACCTGCTGGGCGAGATGTGGTTGCATCATGCCGCGGGTACGCTTTTCAATCAGTGCATCTAATTCGATACCATCAATTAGGTCGATTGGGTCAAGGACATTACCTTTTGACTTGGACATCTTTTGCCCGTGTGAATCACGAACCAGGCCATGGATATAGATCTCATGGAAGGGGATCTTGCCGGTGAATTTGATTCCCATCATTATCATGCGGGCGACCCAGAAAAAGATGATGTCAAAACCGGTGACCAATACGCTGGTTGGATAATAGGTGTTGAATTCGGGCGTCTGTTCGGGCCAGCCCAGCGTAGTGAATGGCCACAGGGCAGAAGAAAACCAGGTGTCGAGTACATCGCTATCCTGAGACAGATTGATATGAGAGGCGATACCATATTTCTCTCTTACCTCAGATTCGCAAGTGCCAACATAGACCTGTCCCTGTATGTCATACCAGGCAGGTATGCGATGTCCCCACCAGATCTGACGTGAAATACACCAGTCCTGAATATTGCGCATCCACTCAAAATAGGTGTTTTTCCAGTTATCCGGGACAAAACGGATGCTTCCGTCTTCGACGGCCTTTATTGCAGGTTCTGCGAGAGGGGCAATCTTGACGTACCACTGATCAGTAAGAAAGGGTTCGATGACGCTGCCTGAGCGGTCACCACGCGGCACCATTAACTTGTGATCAACGATCTTG
>CAZYTT010000002.1:12117-43528 GCA_964650235.1 uncultured Gammaproteobacteria bacterium
TGATCTGTTGGCCTATCAGGTGTTGGTAACGTTCATCATCAGGATGCACAGCAACGGCACTATCACCTAGCATTGTCTCCGGGCGGGTGGTGGCGACGACAAGATGGCCGCTGCCATCTGCCAGTGGGTAGCGCATATGCCAGAGGTATCCATTTTCCTCTGCGGACAGTACCTCCAGGTCAGATACTGCTGTGTGGAGCACGGGGTCCCAGTTCACCAGGCGCTTGCCACGATAGATCAGACCTTCGTCGTAGAGTTGCACAAAAACCTCGGTTACTGCTCTGGAGAGGCCTTCGTCCATCGTAAAGCGTTCACGCGACCAGTCCAGCGATGATCCCATGCGCCGTAGTTGTCGGGTAATAGTGTTGCCAGATTCTTCTTTCCAGTCCCAGACCTGTTCTATAAATTTGTCACGGCCAAGATCATGACGGGATTGATCTTTGGTGGCGAGTTGACGTTCAACGACCATCTGCGTTGCTATGCCCGCATGATCGCTACCAGCCTGCCACAGGGTAGGCTTGCCCTGCATGCGGTTAAATCGGATTAATGCATCCATTAAGGTATCTTGAAAGGCATGTCCCATATGCAGTGTGCCGGTTACATTAGGTGGTGGAATCATAATGCAATAGGCATTGTCGTGCTGTTCGTTGATGTCAGCACTAAAATAGCCCTGAGATTCCCAGTGCTGGTACCAGTGCTGTTCAATAAATTGTGGGTTATAGGTTTTTTCCATGGTGTCCGTCATATGGGTGTCAGTAAATAGTTTGAATGAATTTGTTAAATATAAGGTGGTGCTCAATTATTGATTTTGTGCGATTTCAACGGGTAGCCCCGGTCGCGGTAAAATTTGAACCGTTCTCTGCCACTTGTCTTTTCGTTAGCCGGGATAATTTCAGAGACGCGCTCAAAGCGACTGAAAATAAGTGGTACTTCATTGGTTAAATTGATTAAGACATCAGTGTGATGGGGTAATGCCTCCCCATGGCTGATGATGACAGGTTCAATAATTTGTTCATTTTCTATTTGATCTGCCAGGTTATGTGGGACGAAGCTGCCACTTCGGAATGTCCATAGTAATTGATTGATTTTATCACCCTGTTCAGCTGAATGCGTATGGATTTGGACATTGCGGCCAAGTTTATAGACCTTTTCGGCGAGCCGGCAGGCCATCAGTTCTTTGGCGAGGGGTTGATCGCTGTTCAGGATATAAAAATCAATATCGGTCATTTATCTAAAGTGAATTCAGCATTAGGCCTGGCTCTTGCTGATCAGGTACTGGGTAAGCAGCGGGACAGGTCTGCCAGTAGCACCTTTCTGACTACCGCTAACCCAGGCAGTTCCGGCAATATCGAGATGGGCCCAGTGATATTTTTCTGTATAGCGTGACAGGAAGCAGGCCGCTGTTATCGTGCCTGCATCACGACCACCAATATTGGCCATGTCGGCAAAATTACTGTCAAGTTGTTCCTGGTATTCGTCCCATAGTGGCAGTTCCCACACCCGATCATTAGCGGTGATGCCGGCGTTGTTAATGGCCATGCCCAGGGCGGTATTATTGGTCAGCATTCCAGTCGCCTGTTTACCCAGTGCAATCAGGCAGGCTCCTGTCAGGGTTGCAATGTCGATAACTGTGTCGGGTTTAAAGCGACCGGCATAGGTCAGCGCGTCACACAGGATCAAACGGCCTTCGGCATCAGTATTGAGGATTTCAATCGTCTGGCCAGACATGCTGGTAACGATATCTCCGGGTTTGCTGGCATTTCCATCAGGCATGTTTTCACAGGTTGGGATTATACCGACGACGTTAATCGGCAACTCTAGTTCGGCAATAGTGCGCAGGGTGCCAAATACGCTGGCGGCTCCACACATATCATATTTCATCTCATCCATAGCGGGGGAAGGTTTAATCGAAATTCCACCAGAGTCAAAGGTGATACCTTTACCGACCAGTACTACCGGGGCATGGTTACGACCTGTCAGGCCCTTGTATTGAATCGTAATCAGTTTGGGGGGCTGTCGGCTGCCACGGGTTACGGATAAGAAGGCGCCCATTTTCAGGCGTTTGATATCCGCCTCGTTGAGGATGTTGACGCTGATATTATAGAATGACTTGCTCAGGGATTTTGCCTGATTGGCCAGATAACTCGGTGTGCAGACATTACCAGGTAGATTGCCAAGATCGCGTGCCAGGTCCATGCCATTTGCCAGGGCCGTCCCCTCGGCGATGGCGTCACGGATATCGTTGAGTTCGCTGCGCTCTGAGGTTAAAAAGCTAATCCGACGGAGCGCAAGCTTTTTATCCTTACTGCTCTTGAACTGGTCAAATCGATAGGATTTGTTGCGCATGACCTCGATTGTCGAACGGATTCTATGATGTAAATCCAGACTACGGACAGTTAACTCCGTCAAGGTACAGAGTACGTCTTTGAGTTGATGATCAATGAGAATCGACATCAGGGCCTGAATAATGCGTTGAAACTGACTACGGTCCAGGTCTTTTTCTTTGCCGCAGCCAATAAGCAGAATACGTTCACACGGGGCATTTGGAACATTATGGAGTAACAGGGTCTGACCGACCTTGCCCTGAATATCGCCTTTTTTGACCAGGTTGGTAAGATAGCCTTCAGTCAGTTTATCGAGCAGCTGGCCTGATGGACTAAACTTTCGACCATCAAAAACGCCAACGGCGGTACAGGATGAAGCGAGTTTGCTGGCAAGCCCATTTTTGACCGAAAAGTCCATACTATCTCCTGAAAACGAATTTTGGTTGAGTTGTGGTGGTTATGTTTTATCATGAATCATTTATTAGGTGGAAAGTGTACATGAAAATCGGTGTGATTCCACGTTTTGATAAGGAAAACAGTTGATTATTAGGCGTTATGTCGCACGTGAGGTATCGCAGTCCATGATTGCGGTATTGACCGTGCTACTGTTGATCTTTGTCAGTAATCACTTTGTGCGAATCCTGGGTGAGGTCGATACTGGAAGCCTGCAGGCAGATGTAATTCTGGAAGTGTTATATCTACGCATCCTTTCCGCCATGTCAATATTATTACCCCTGGCGCTATTTTTAGCTGTGCTGCTAGCCTTTGGTCGGCTCTATAAGGACAATGAGGCCGTTGCAATGGAGGCATGCGGTGTATCTCCGCGGTCGGGTTTGCATGCGGTAATGGGTTTTTCGCTGGTAATTGCCCTCCTGGTTGGCATACTCTCGTTGTCGATCGTACCCTGGTCGGAAGAGCGAATCTATCAGATCCGTGATGAGCAACAGGTGGAGTCTGCCCTGACAGGGCTGGTAGCAGGGCGTTTTGTGGAGCCCCGTAACAGTCAGGGGGTGATTTATGTTGAACAGATCAATTCCGCTGGGCAGGCAATGCAGAATATCTTCATCCAGGGTAAAACTGGTGAACCCAGTCGTCAGGTGATTTTAGTGGCTGAATCGGGTGAGCAGGAGCTTGATCATCGCAGTGGTGATTATTTTATTATCCTTCATAATGGCCATCGTTATGAGGGGCAGCCCGGTAGTCGCGATTATCGTGTTATTGATTTTCAACGTCATGCTATCCGGATTAGTGAACCGCCAGTTGTGCGTTCCTACCGCAAGCGTCGGGCTTATCGGACCGCGAGTCTGATGGGTACCGATGATCTGGCCGATAAGGCAGAATTCCAATGGCGATTAGCAACGCCAATTTCAACCTTGTTGTTGGCAATATTGGCTGTACCTTTAAGTAGAACAGCCCCTCGACAGGGCAAGTATGCCAAGTTGTTTGTTGCGATTCTGGTCTATGTTGTCTATAGCAATTTACTCACCGTTGCCCAGACCTGGGTCGAACAGGAAACGATACCAGCTTCTCTGGGCCTGTGGTGGGTTCACCTCGGGCTGGCAGCGCTGATATGGTCTTTGTTGGTTCGACAATATGGCCATGGCTGGTTATTAAGACGACTGTTTAAAAGACAGTATTAACTATGCGCATAATTGATCGTCATATTGGTAAGGCTGTCATCGGTGGGTCCCTGCTGGCCCTTGGTGTCCTGTTAGCACTGTTCTCATTTATCAGTTTTATTGGTGAACAGGATACCATCGGGCGGGCAAATTATGGCGTGGCTGAGGCCTTGCTCTATGTCTTCCTTATGACACCCAGGATTGCCTACCAGTTAATGCCCCTGGCAGCCTTATTAGGAAGCCTGGTAGGGTTGGGTGTGCTAGCCAGTCAGAATGAATTGATTGTCCTGCGGGCGGCGGGGGTGTCTGTACAGCGAATTGTTATTGCCGTTATGAAGGCTGGCCTGGTGCTCGTTCTGTTGTCAGTTATTCTGAGTGAGTATGTTATCGCGGAGAGTGAAAAACTGGCTATGGATATGCGTGCCCGGGCACTCAATAGCAATGTCACTTATCGGTCAGGGGATGGCTTCTGGACCCGCAATGAGAATAGCTTCATTAAAGTCCACACTGTTTTATCAGATGGTCGCATGGCGGGTGTCCATATTTATGATTTTGGCAGTGATCAACACCTAATCCGTATAACCCAAGCCCGGCAGGCCAGGTTTGAAAAAGATTCCTGGCAGTTGACTGATGTGATTTTTACCGAGTTTAAGGATGATCGTGTCCTCAGTCGTAGGGTGAAATCAATCAACTGGCAAACGCTGCTTGATCCACAGATGGTAGAGGTAGTTGCTGTAAAGCCGCAAAGTTTGTCAACTGGAGGACTCCATCACTATATCAAGTATCTCACTGGCAATGGGCTTGACGCTGCGCGGTATGAGATGGAGCTGTGGGTAAAGCTGGTTCTACCATTGGCGACCGGCGTCATGGTGTTTTTAGCCATACCTTTTGTCCTTGGTTCGCTCAGGGCAGTAGGGATTGGGCAACGAATTATGATGGGTACAATGCTAGGGATAAGTTTTTATCTATTGAATCAGATTTCTACCTATGTCAGTTTGGCGTATCATTTTAATCCTGTGGCCAGCGCAATTCTCCCTACCTTCCTGTTTTTTCTACTGGGTGTCTATCTGATGCGGCGTATGGCCTGATCGGTTACGCATGTATATTTAACAGGCTGCCAAGGGTCTGATCGATTGTCTTAACCATCTTTGCTGAGGCCTCGGCCTGAAACTGATAGGACTTGGTCTCGATTAATGGCGTAATCAGGTCCTGTTTGCCCGAGTCGTTTAACTGTTCAGTACTGGCAATGCGGCTGGCATTTTGCTGCATGCCATCCAGGCCTCGCTGAATACCTGTTAGTGCTGTGCTTAATGGTTGCATTAGTAACATGTTGACGCCCCTGTATTTTATGGAGGAATGCTGAGCCCATTACCGGGCATTATTTCATCAGGTTATAATGATATCGACAATTTGTCTGATGATTTTAATATTTTGATTGCAGGTGTAGACTTAAAACGGTGGCTTATATGATAAAAAATATCCATGTAACGACAGCGGTTATTAGTATAATTCTATTTAATATCAGATGGGTAGGTCGTATTCGGGGGGCTGGATTTATGCGCCAGCGTTGGGTTCGTATCCTGCCTCACATTAACGACAGTATTTTATTGTTAACAGCTTTTTTGCTGGCCTATTCTCTGGGCCAGTATCCATTTACCGCGCCCTGGTTGAGCGCTAAATTTCTGGCCCTGATCGGCTATATATTAGCGGGGATGATGGCGCTCAAATGGTGTCAGCGTTATCCGAGTCAGCTTGGTGCCTGGGTTGGGGCGCAATTGCTATTCTTCTACATCATCTCCGTTGCCATAACTCGGTCTACCTGGGGTTTTTTAGTAACGTTGCAGTAATTACTGGGCAAATTATGCCTGTACTGATGGCTATGCCTGGCGCAACCGCCCGTCACAGAACATCAGGTTTCTTGAGCTGGCCGCCTAAAAACGAAATATGGTATGGGAAATATTGATAGAACTATAAATATTTGGCCGAGATTACCGATAAGTTATCAAACAACTAGGTCAAACATTGGGTCATACAGGTCTATGAGTAATACTGTGAAGGAAGATGTAACAATCCGTGTCCTCTCAATTGGAGCTGACAGGGATCGGCTCTTGTCAATAAAGCAAATTATTGAAGGTGGTGGTCATAAGGTCAAGATTGCCGGGGCGGCTAAGACTCAGGATGCTGAAAACGCCATTAACAAGTATGTCTGGGACATTATCTATGTTAGTGATGCCAGTACCGACCCCGCGATCTTAAAGAACTTTGCTCGTCTGGCATCGCAGCGTTCATCTTCATCGCTGCTGGTTATTGCTGATGATATTGATGATCAATCTGCGCTCCTGGTCCAGTCAGCGTACATCCGTGATGTGGTCAGTATTACCAGGCCCCGACATTTTCTTTTTGTATTTGAACGTGAGTTGCACGATCTTGAGGAGAGACGTCATCACGTTATCGTCAAAAATCAGTTCTTGCTGTCACAAAAAGAACAGCAGCACCAAAATGGTCAAATTGATAATACAGGTGATTATGAATTATTTGCTGCTAGTGAAGTTAATACCAGAAAGTTTATGCCAAAAACTTGTGCCAAATATGACCTGGCTACCAATCTCTATTCCCAACAATATTTCATGACCGAGTTATCCAGCGTACTTACGGAGATTCAAAGTTATAAAAAGAAATATGCTGTACTGTATTTTGAGTTCGCGGGGATGGCGGTAATTCGCTCAGAGCTGGGTATTAATGCCAGTGATAACCTGTTAAATGAAATCGCTGCCATAATGCGTGACAACATTGGGCAACTGGGGCCAATCGCACGATTTTCATACCAGGTAATTGCCGTTTTAGTTGCTTTTTCGAACATTGATGAAGTCCTGAAGGTGATTAATAGTACTCGGGCAATGGTAGCGGATCATATTCGATTGTCCTTTTCCCAACGGGCCTCATGTTCGCAGATTAATGTGGGTATGTGCATGGTCAATAAGATGAGTGACAGCTCCTATCAATTGATTGCCAAGGCCGAGCGAGCCTGCGATATCGCCACAAGCATTAACCAGAGCGGTATCCATATCTATAATCCTGAGATCGATGATATTGGTTCGAGGAACAGGACTCGGTCCCTCAGGAACTGGGAAAAGCACATCCGTCTCGCCCTGCTAGATGACCGGTTTAAGGTCGTTTATCAGATGATCAGTCGTCTGGATGATACCGGTGGTAATGATTACGAACTGTTATTTCGGATGATAGATAGGGACAGCGGTGAAGACATCATGCCCGGTGAATTTATTGTGACTGCGGAGCAGACCAGTTTAATCGTTGTCATCGATCAATGGGTGACCAGTCAGGCCATTAAGATGATTGCTGATGATGAACAGCAGGGACGTGCCGGGCGTTATTTTGTCAAGCTATCAAGTCGTACATTGCTAAGTGAATCATTTATTCCCTGGCTTCAGGATGAACTTAATAAGCAGGGCATTGATGCCAGTCGCCTGGTGTTTGAGATTAATACTAATGAACTGGTTAAGCGGCCAATCGAGGTGCAGGCCTTTACCCGGGCATTAAATACCCTGAACTGCCTGATTGTGCTGGAATACTTTGGAACTCAAAAGAATCACATGGTTATTATGGAACAGTTTACAGTTAATTTCATCAAACTTGATCGTTCACTGACCCATGATGTCGCTAATGATGAGTCGCGCATATCTCCGGTGAGGACCATAGTTGCTGAGGCCGAGGCAGCCAATGTTGAGGCTATGGCTGAATTTGTTGAGGATGCCAAAACCCTGAGCGTTTTATGCAATGTGGGGATCAAGTTTATTCAGGGCCACTTTGTTCAGCATCCTGGTGGCATGCTTGATGCGAGCAATGGTTGAGTATTAAGTGCCTGAATTTTTTAACGCCGACTAGCAGCCTGTTGAAAAATCCTCATGGGCACAATCCGGCGTTAAAAATAACCTCAATATACTCATTTACTACAATATAAACTTCAGTTTCTCGACGGTTTTTGCCTCGTCTTACGCTCACCTGAGAATTTTTCAACTGACTGTTAGTTGATTGTCACTTCCTCCACGGTTGCAGTGGCAGTGAAAAGCAATAGTGCCCGGAGTCTTTTTTGTGGCCATATCCTTTTGAGGCCCAGACCATAAAGTTGGAGTTGTTGCTGGTAGGTCGCCATTTTTTCAAGATTGCCAGATTGCCCAGTCTTGTAATCAATTAATGTAATAGTTGTATGATCGATAATTAAACGATCAATAATGCCATGGACTATTTTTCCCTTGTCGATATAGCTAATCGGGACTTCATTTAGTCCCTGTTGTTCAGGGTCCAGGTTGAAAAATTTATTTATCTCGCTGTTATTTAATAAAGCCCGGACTTCATTGAGACAGGCCGAAAATATATCGTCGGTGATCGTTTGAGTGATCTCATTTTTTAATATCTGTGTTAGCTGTTTGAAATCTGTTTGTGGCTGGTTTGTACCCAGTTCCAGCAGGCGATGTACCAGGATGCCATGTGACTGGGCGCTCAGGTCATCCGCTGCAGGGGGTGAAAGAATCGCGGCCTGGCTGATGTCGGGCTGACTAGGACTGACAGAAGCTATTTTAGTTTGCGCTGCGACTGGGCGAGATAAATCCAGCTCAATAGTGCATTCCAATGGGGCTGGCAGGTTTTTCTCTGATACAGGTTGTGTTATCGGATTTGCCGGGGCCGAGATCGTTAATACTTGGCTTGTGTTCGCCGCCAACTTTTCATCGATGAATACGGCGGCGATATGTTGATACCAGCCCATCGAGTCTCCGCTTTGTTCGCAGCCTGATATAAAAAGATATTGCTGTGCCCGGGTGAGGGCGACATAGAGTAGATTGGCATCTTCTCTGAGGTCTTCCCGGGCGTCATATTCCAGTCGCTGACGGCTCCAGTTATCGAGCGATTGCTTACTACTGGTCAGGGTGAAATTTAGCGGCGCAGGTGAATGACTGGGCCAGTCAATCAGGCCTTTCCAGGCACGTGATTGTGGGCGTTTGTAACCGCAGTCGATCAGGTAGACGACAGTTGCCTCTAGCCCTTTGGCGGCATGAATTGTCAGTATACGAACGGCGGATTTATCGCTATCTGTGTGACTGGACAGGTTGTTCTGAGTAATCGTGTCGGGTGAATATTGCCTCAATTGTTGTAAATGATTGAGGAAAGATGGCAGGCTGGGATAGCGGCCACTGTCAATTTCTAGCGCCAATTCAACAAAGCGGAGTAGATTAGCCTGGACACGTTGACCCAGGTGGGAGGGAAAGGCGGCAATAAACCGCGCCTCAATATCTGCTTCGGTATAGATGCGATCAAGCAGGTCATGGACAGGAAGCTGGCGGGCAAGTAGCTGCCAGTGAGGCAGTAATTGCGCGGCCCGACCCAGGGGTGACTGAGTAAAACCAGCGTCACGGCTGGCCTGATTACCGAGTTGTTGAAGGGTCGACATCCAGTCGACAGATCTGCCCGACTGGCTTTTATGCTGCCCTGTGCTTGCCAACAGATTTAGATCAGTATCGCTGCAGGAGAAAATAGGGGAGCGTAGGGTCTGGGCCAGGGCCAGGTTGTTGCCAGGGCTCGTTAATGTATTGAGCAGGGCCACCATATCCTGAATCTCCAGGGTATCGAGCAGAGTCTTTTTACCATTGCCGATAAAGGGTATGCCAGCCTCGCGCAGGGCCTGTTCATAGTCATGGATATGGGTACGATGCCGGACCAGAATCATAATTTCACCGTACTCAATCTCAGGTTGCTCAGTTCTGAGGTCCAAAAGATGTCGACAAATCAACCGACCTTCTTCAAGGTGTTGTTCATTGCTGTCTAAAAGGCGTGGTTGATGTAACGGGTTGCGGAAGGCTGCTGAATGCTCGGTACCGTTTATAGCGGTTTTGTGACTCGCCGGGATCAGGGGTAATAATTCAACGCGACCAGCCAGGTCACACTGATGGGTCTGATGGGCGATAAATCCAGTTAAACGGTTGGCTAATTCACCCTGCCCAAACACCTGGTTGACACAATCGATAATGGCTGGAGACGAGCGCCATGAAGTGGCCAGTGGTAGTGTGTCTACCTCCGCGTGCTCCGCTAACCAGGCCGTTGCTGTATCGAAGAGTCTTGGGTCTGCACGGCGAAACTTGTAGATCGATTGTTTTTCATCACCGACAAAAAATACCGTATGTGACCAGTGGTGTTCATCTGTCCGGCCGTTAGAGACCAGTTCTTCCAGTAACGGGAGTAACAACTGCCATTGCGTCGGATTGGTGTCCTGGAATTCATCGACCAGGATATGGTTAATGCGCTGGTCAAGTTTGTATTGAATCCATTGACTATAGTGGCTGTCTTTTAATAATTGGCAGGTGTGCCATTCAAGGTCAGTGAAGTCTAATAAGCGCTGTTCCAGTTTCAACTGCTGATAATGTTGAAGTAGTTGTTCACCCGCTGTATACCATGAAGTCGAAAGTCTCCAGCTGTCCTGGCGTCGTTGAAGTTCTATCGCGTCATCATAGGCTGTTTTTAATTGTTCATGGAGACTGAGAAAGCGTTCCTGACCTTGTTCAGTCATGGCGTTGGCGCGTGCATGACTGGCTTTTATCTTTCTAGGTGAGCCGATCTGAGTATAAAAAATCTGGCCGATCTGTTGGAGGCGTGTTGTATCATCCATAGGTGATAGTTGGTTTGGTGAGAGCAAGTCAGTAATGGTGGCGCTCAGTGCCTGATTGCCCTTAGTATTATGGTGATCTAATAGAACGCGATAGCATTGGAACAGTTCAGTCACCGTGGTAGAAAAAAAAGTTGCGGCAGGGTCAGTATTCGTATCGATTTCCAGTTCAGCTATCAGGTGTTTGCTCGCCCACTCAACGGCCTGGCCGGATTTTGAATTGCTGGTGAAGGCCCACCAGTCGCTACGGTGGTGCAGGAAATTAAACAGTGCCTGTCGACAGCTATCAATGCTGCCGCAATTTGCTAACAGCTCTTCCAGGGCCCTGGCTGACCGGGTGTCAGGTTTATGGGTGACATTGAACCACATGGCATCCCATGCCCTTTCCTCCAGCAGTCCCGTTGTTTCTATTAAATCAAATCCCGGAGGGACATCGGCTTCCATCGGGAAACGACGTAAGATATCCTGGCAAAAGGCATGGAAGGTCGTTATGCGAATCTGGCGATCATTGCGCAACAGGTGTTCGAACAGATGGCGTGCGCTATGCAGTGTCTGATTATTCACTGCGGTGTCTGCATCAAGTCCCAGGTCGATTAAATAGTCCCGTAATTGTTCATCACTGGCTTCCAGCCAGATAAGGAGACGCTGGTTGAGACGCTGATGCATTTCAGCTGCAGCCTTGCGGGTAAAAGTAATCGCAAGCAGGGTCGATGGTTCGACACCTGATATTAACAGGCGCAATATCCTTGATACCAGCAGATAGGTTTTACCTGTTCCGGCTGAAGCCCTGATGCTGGCATTGCGATAGGGGTGAGTCGCACGGGCTGTAATCGTAGCGGGCTGGTCGCGGGTTGATGATTGGCTCTGGTTCATTGTGTGGATTCAGTTAATGGTATGCCTGTGACACATGTAATCTGTAGTTTTTTGCTGCCTTCCCATATCTGGCGGCGACATAGTCCCGCCATGTCACAATAGTGGCAGGTGCGCCAGTCGCCCCAGGCGGGTAGTGGCTCGGCTGCCTGCATGGCATTGTAGAGTTGCTGCAGACGTTGAAGATGTTGATGGCTAAGTGACGCCAGCTCATCACCCTCGAGGGATGTTGTGGTCCTGGCCTGAAAGCGCTGGGTAATTTTACCGAGTTGCAGGTATTCCACTTGGTTGATGTCACTAGGATTGAGCAGGGCATAAAAGGGCAGCTGGACAGCCTCACCATCTATAATGTCCTGGTGCGCGGGCGGCGTGCCGGTTTTATAGTCAATAATTGCCTGCGATGCAGCAGACTGATTAGGCGGGCTGGCTGCCATTTTGTCTATACGGTCTATACGGCCATTCAGAGTAATTCCGATGTGACCGGGCAGGACTGATTCCGAACGGACTTCTAGCTGTGATGGTCGCCATGTCGATTGACGTTGTTGTTGCCATTCCAGATAGGCCGGAATGATCTTCAGCCACTGCTGTAACCAGCCGCGATGAATGGCATTATCTTCAAGGTCGTGGGCAAAGACCTCCTGAGATATTGTCTCCAGACAGTTTTTGGCCTGTTTCAGGTTGTCATCTTTGATGAGTGCCGTAAATGGTCCGCTTAGACCAGGCATGTCACTATGAAAGGCCTGTAAGATACGATGCACACGCTGGCCATAATCTGATTTTTCCAGGGTACGTTGAATGCTTTCGCTGGCCCTGAGGCCTAGGCAATCAGCAGCATAGAATAGATAGGGACAGTCGACCAGGCGTTGATAGCTACTGGCAGATATCGAGGCGGGCAGGCTGTTGATGGCGATCGGAGCGGGTTGAAAAACAGGTTCGAGATGGCTTTCGACATCGCATAAAATAACCTGATGTTGGGGGGCGAGGCCGATAGCCAGTCGCAATGGATCTTCCAGGGATTGACCGTAGGCCAGGCGGTGAAAGGTCTCTATGATTTCGACCCACGGACTGGGGTTGACCGGATTATCACCATCCTGCTGGTGCCAGCTGATGATGATTTCAGGCGCGCGTTGCAAAAGATTTCGAAACCGGGCCAGTTGTCGTTCTTGGTGATGGCGGAAGACCTCCAGCCCCAGTTCATGACGGACAGAATCGTTGAAAAAGGGTGTGTTACCGCGTGTTGCTGGTAATTGAGTTTGATCAGCACTGGCAAAGATAATGGCATCGTAATCCCGGTAAGGGGTGTCTGTTAGTGTCAGCAGTTGTACCTGAGGTCTGCCATCATCGACTAGCGGCGGGGAAAACCGGGCCTGTTCCAGGCTCTGACCTAACCAGTTGCGAAATTCCAGCCAGCTCAAGGTGATGGTGCGGTCTGCGACGGCTAGTCTTAATGCCTGCAATTGTTCTAAAAGGCATTGACCGGCCGGGTCTTCCTTGCAGGTGGTATCGAGGCCCAGGCCGTGCAAGGCATGATCCAGCGCCTGCAGATATTCACTGGCAGGACGATTGGTCGGCTCAGCGATAGCATGGAGTGGTGCAATGGCCTGCTCAAGTACGTCGAGCAGTTGTGTGACCGGAGTTGCCAGATCGGCAGGCCATTCCAGTCGGTTTTGTCGCCAGGTGATATGATGGCGGTAGCGTTGTAGGCCACGAGCAATATTTTCATTCTCAATGATGTCGTGTTCTAGTCGCCAGGTAGCCGCCAGGCGTTCATGTTCATCCCAGTGTGGGAGCAGGAATGGTGATTTTAATAAATCCAGTAATGGTTTGTGGTCATAATCCTCTTCGGCGGTCTGTAATAGCCGTTCGAGTACGGCAGCAACGCGACTGGTGGATAACGTCCAGCCATTCTGATCACGAAGATGTACATTGGCTCGTTCTAACAGGGCCCGTAGACGTCGACTCAGCCGGGTGTCAGCGCAGATGATAGCAATATGACGTTTACCTTCTAGTAGCCAGCGTCGAATATTGACATCAACAATGCGCGCCTGTTGCTCGGGTGTCGCTGCTTTGATCAGGTGCAGGCGTTCCTGGGCCGGGCTGAAGGGGTGGTCAAGGGCAAACTGTTGTGCCCGTTGGGCGATAGTCGGAGCTATCGATAATGCAGCGCCTGGGGCAGTTATGGCCTGTTGATCAAAGACGCGTTCGATGAACTGGTCAAATGCATCGGTATGAACATGATCAGGTTGCGGGTGGAAGGGTTGTTGTGCCAGCTGTTCATACAGGCGGATATACGTATTGTGGTAATGTGGCAGTTGGAGTGGATCAATATGGGCTTGGCTCAGTTCTAGGGTCTGATTCTGATCTTGAGCCTGGTTCTGTATTGTCCCATGAATGATAAATTCGGCTTGGTTACGCTGGAGCAGGATTTTAACCCAGTCAGCCTGGGCACGGGTCAATTGATCCAGACCGATAAAGATAAACTGCTGTGACAGCTTGATTAGAGCTGTACTGCCTAACAAGCGCTCTACCCGGGCACCTTCCGGGTCAATGGCATTATTTTCAGCTAATTGCCTCTGCCAGGCGCGCCAGAGTGTATGCACCAAAGTCGCCTCACGAGTCAAGGGTACCGCGTCAAAGCTGGCCGGTAACTGATAGGCCTGACTGAGTAAGTCACTGAAATCCTGGATAGTATGTGGTAGCTGAATAGACTGTTGCGATAACTCTTCAAATAAAGTCATCAGGCTATCAGCTAGCGCCCACGGCCCCCCATTACCATAGAGATGGGGGTAGTCACGTAAAGACTCGATTAGCATCAGGCGGGTTGTGTGTGGAGAGGCGATCTGTTTTTGCAGGCCGATAGTACGGTTGAGCCAGTGATCAATTGTTGTTATTTCCGGGCCCAGCAGGGCGTTATTCCCCTGCTCACGGGCAGTCACCAATAATAGATGACGCAACCACGTAGCATTGTGCATGTCGGGTAAAATGACATGGCAGTGGCTCAGGTCTGGTGGTTCATAGCGGGATACCAGGTGCTGGGCAGTATAAGTAAGTATGTCCTGCCCAAAGGGCAGGACAGTTAGATTAACCCGATCGATTGAGTCAGCGACGCTAGTGTTCAAGGTGCTGGAGTTTGTCCTTCTTGTCAGCCCATTCTTCAGCATCGGGTAGTGGGTCTTTCATTTCAGCTATGACGGGCCATTGTTGAGCAAGCTCCGCATTCAGTGCGATAAACTGTAGCTGATGTTCTGGCACATCGTCCTCAGCATGGATGGCCTCTACTGGGCACTCCGGTTCGCACAGCGTGCAGTCAATACATTCGTCAGGGTCAATGACCAGGAAATTTGGGCCTTCGTGAAAACAATCAACTGGACATACCTCGACGCAATCGGTGTATTTGCATTGAATGCACTCGTCTGTCACTACAAAAGTCATGGTTGTCTCCTCGGTCAATGATAATATGCCTATGTTAACGATTTATAGTCGCAGAGCAAATCTGCTTTTGAATTATTTCCAGGATTGATCGATGCTTATGGGTAAATACGATGACAATCTCACGGATTAGTCAACCATCTAGCGAGCTGGGTTTCGTTTTAACTGTACAGCTTATTGTTCCGTTGATATTGCTGATTATTAGCTTTAGTTGCTGCGGGGCTGAGGTATTCAGCCCTTTGACTACATCAGCTGAGGTTACGGTGAGTAATGATTCATTTGAACACGATGCCCCCTGGGTGTTGCCCGCTGGTGTTGAGGCGCAGAAACTCACGAGTCTTCACAAGATTGAGGCCGCAGCGGGACAGTCGGTGATCCGTGTCCCGAGCCTGGGCAGTATGGGGGCTATGATGGATATGAATGCCTTTGACCCTTCGGGGAGCTTTGTCTTTATCCCTCATGAGACTCGATTTGGCGGTGGGGTGACGCGTTATGATATCGACGCGGACAGGGCAATCACGCTGTTTCGTGGCGATAATGGTGGGGCCAGGGGGGACTGGAGCAAAGATTATGGATCGCTCGATGCGGCGACCTGGACACCGGCTAATACCTTGCTCATTGCCGAGGAGTGGTCAGGTCAGGGGCGAGTGTTTGAGATCAGTAACCCGCTGGCAGATATCGAGGATGGTGAAGTAGTCAAGCTAATCGAGTTATCGGCGATCCCTAATGTTGCCCATGAAGGATTACGTTTTAATCATGGTGGGACTGCGCTCTATTTTATTGATGAATTTCTGTCTGGTTCAATTTATAAATTTATACCGATGAGCCAGAATGATTACCGCCGAGGCCAGACATTTGTGTTGGTTGTAGATGATTATAGTGGTGACGCAGACAGGGCCTGGAATGATGCCGCAAATAGGGATACAGTTCGAACCGGCCTGGCTACCTGGGTGCCGTTGACCCATGCATCCGGAGGCCAATTGACCAAAGCAGATCCGTTTGATAATCAGCATCGCGGTGGGCGTAGTGCAGCTGATGAACTCCATGCCACCCCCTTCGGGCGGCCAGAAGATGTCGAGGTGGTTTATCTGGCAAATGGCCATGAGGCGCTGTACTTCACCGCAACGGCAGAACACGCGATCTATGTTGTGGAGGAGTTGGGTCAAGGAAAGGTGCAGGTTACCCGCTCGGTGAGCCTGGCGACCCCACGTAACCTGGATTATCCGCAGACCACGGCTACCCTTAGTGCCCCGGATAACCTGGCCCAGTCGCCTGATGGCACGATCTATATCCTAGAAGACAAACCCAACCGTGATAATACTGGTGGTGACATTTGGCGACTGCGGGATGTTGATCGGGATGGTATGGCAGAATCCATTGATCACTTTATGAGTCTGCGGGTCAAAGGTGCCGAAAATACCGGGATGATATTTCGGCCACAGCATCCGCAGCAATTTATTATTAATGTTCAGCACCCTGATAGCACGGCCAATATTAGCGACGGTCAGGGTGATGCCTTATGGTTGATGGATCTGACCGGGCTGGCTGATTAGTCGTTGCGAAATAGATTCCGTCGATTTAATCCTCACTGGCCAGCAGTTCCTTAAGTTGATAGAGCTGGTCAAGGGCCTGACGAGGTGTTAATTCATCAGGTGTTAGCTCACGGAGGGCTGTCAGGGTGTTGCTCTGCTGGGGCGGGGAAAAAAGTCCTAGTTGACCCGGTTGATGAATTGGCGCGGTCTTGTTGATCTGTACGGTTTGTTGTTCCAGTTGTTGTAGCCGTTCTCGAGCAGACAGAATGACGGTCCTTGGTATACCAGCGAGGGCAGCGACTTGCAGACCATAACTCTGGTTGGCTGGGCCATCCTTTACGGCGTGTAGAAAGACAATGCTCTCGCCATGTTCTACTGCATCGAGGTGAACATTGATGATGCCAGGTAGTTCTTCGGGTAGGGTGGTGAGTTCGAAATAATGAGTGGCAAATAGTGTCAGGGCATGGATTTCGGTAGCCAGGTAACGGGCACAGGCCCAGGCCAGGGACAGGCCATCAAAGGTGCTCGTGCCGCGTCCAATCTCATCCATCAGCACTAGGCTGTTGGGCCCGGCATTGTGCAGGATGTTGGCGGTCTCGGTCATTTCAACCATAAAGGTCGAGCGGCCACTTGCCAGTTCATCGGTGGCGCCAATACGGGTAAAAATACGGTCAATCGGTCCAAAGCAGGCCTGCTCGGCCGGGACGAAGCTGCCGATATGGGCCAGTAGTGTGATCAACGCGGTTTGACGCATATAGGTCGATTTACCACCCATATTGGGTCCGGTGATGATTTGCATCCGGCGGTTTTCATCAAAACAACAGTCGTTGGCAATGAACGGTGCATCAAGCACCTGCTCAACAACAGGATGACGACCCTGGCGTATATCCAGGCCAGGTTCATCCCTGAAAGAGGGTTTATTAAACTGCAGTGAATCTGCGCGCTCTGCCAGGGTGGTTATTACATCCAGTTTGGCCAGGGCGACGGCAAAAATCATCAGGCCCTTTAGTTCAGGCAGCAATTGATCCAGAAGTTGTTCATAGAGCATTTTCTCTTTGGTCAGGGCTCTTTCCCTGGCGCTGAGGGCGCGATCTTCAAAGCTCTTTAGTTCTGGCGTAATATAGCGCTCAGCATTTTTTAGTGTCTGGCGCCGGACATATTCGACCGGGACCTGTTCGGCATGAATTCTTGATAGTTCAATGTAATACCCATGGACGCGGTTGTAACTGACCTTTAGTGTTGCAATTCCCGTGCGCTCGCGTTCGCGTTGCTCCAGATCAAGCAGGAATTGCCCGGCATTTTCACTGAGTTCCCGGAGTTCATCGAGTTCGCTATCATAACCGGGAGCAATGACACCACCATCGCGTATAAGTAGCGGCGGTGTATCATTAATGGCGGCGCTGAGGCACTGGTGGAGGTCGGTATGCTGGCCGAGCTGGTGCTGAATATGGTGTAAAAAGGGTGAGTCAATTAAATCCAGTTCCTGATGGAGCTGAGGTAACAGCCCCAGGGCTGAACGTAAGTGAGAAAGGTCGCGAGGCCGAGCTGATCTTAACGCGATGCGTGCCAGGATTCGCTCAATATCACCGATGCCACGGAGATGGTCATGGAACGGTGTGTAGGCCTGAAGTTCACACAGGGCCTCAATAGCCTGATGACGCTGGGACAAGATGACCCTGTCGCGGAGGGGGCGGTTAACCCAGCGACGTAATAAACGACTGCCCATGGCATTGGCGCAGCGATCGATGGCCCAGATAAGGGTGTGGTCGTTGCCGCCATTCAGATTACGTTCCAGTTCAAGGTTGCGACGACTGATAGAATCGAGGATGATGCTGTCTTCGCGCGATTCGATTTGCAGGGTCTGTAGATGCGGCAGGCTGGAACGCTGGGTTTCCTGGGCATAATGGAGCAGGCAGCCTGCCGCCGCAATTGCGGCAGGCATATCAGCGCAACCAAATCCATGAAGGTCTCTGGTGCCCATTTGTTGAGTTAACAAGCGGGTGGCCGTGTCAATCTCAAAATGCCAGGGTGGCATACGTCGCATCCCCCGGGCCTGTTGAAGATATTGATGAAGTGTCTTATCGCTTAAGGTAGTGGGGTCGGCATGGGTAGTGTTATCAACGCTTAAGTCTTCACTAATAAGTAATTCTGCGGCCTGTAAACGCTCCAGCTCATCGATAACGGCGCTAGCTGTATCGAGTTGCAACATGGTGATGCGCCCACTACTCAGGTTAATGGTTGCTATACCAAAGTGACTATCCAGATAGCTGAGGCCAGCGAGGACATTATCGCGGCGTTCATTGACTAGGGCTTCATCGGTGACCGTGCCAGGGGTTACGACGCGAACAACCTTGCGTTCAACCGGACCTTTGCTGCTGGCCGGGTCACCGATCTGTTCGCAGATAGCGACGGACTTACCCTGACTGACCAGCCGGGCCAGATAGTTATCGGCCGAATGATATGGGATGCCGGCCATAGGGATCGGTTGTCCGCCTGATTTGCCGCGGGCCGTCAGGGTAATGTCCAGTAGCTGAGCCGCCTTTCTGGCATCGTCATAAAACAGTTCATAAAAATCGCCCATTCGGTAGAACACCAGGATATCTGGATGATCTGCCTTGATGCGCAGATATTGTTGCATCATGGGAGTGTGTGAGGTGGTGTCAGTATTAGGATGACTGGCTCGGGTGTTTGTTTTATTTGCGCTATCCACAGTTTTACGGCTTTTTAGTTTTAGCTATTGTTTAGATGGTTATGAATTTTTTGAAATGGGCATAATTCTATCATGGGTGAAGGGGCCTGAATGTTATCTGTAGATTAGAACAGTTGGACGATTATTCTGCTGGCCAATAATTCCACAGGGTAATTTATTCCACAGGGGTGTCATAAAGATTGCCCCATTCAGACCATGAGCCAGGGTAGCCGCGGACCTGAGGGTAACCGAGGTGCTTGAGGATGACATACATAAAGGCCGAGCGGCGATGGGTATGGCAATAGGTGACGATATCTCGGTCTGGAGTAATGTCCTGGTTTTCAAAGATTTGTCGGAGGACTTCCAGTGGCCGTAGAAATTGCCCGTTATCCGGGTCTAGGCAGCGGCTCCACTCAATATTGATAGCGCCAGGGATATGACCATTACGGGCGGCGCGCTGATCGGTGCCGCGATATTCGGCGCTGGAACGGGCATCCAGCATCTTCATGTCAGCTGTGTTAAGGCGAGACTGGATAAGATCACGATTGGCAATGACTTCCTGATGGACGGTGGCGGGATAGGCCGGTGTCCTGTCTTTAACGGCGCTGTCACGCTGGATTTTCTGGCGCTGTAGGCCGGCCTGCTCCCAGGCCTGCAGTCCGCCGTCGAGTAAGGCGCAATTGCTATGACCAATGGCGTCCAGGGTCCAGATCAGGCGGCTGGCCTTGAGTCCACTTTCATCATCATAGGCGATAACCCGGTGTTCAGGGGTTAGCCCAATCTGACCAAAATAGTTGGCCAGCTTATCGATGTCAGGCATGAGTCCTATGACGGGTGGGTGGCTGCGGACGAGGGCCTTGAAGTCTAGCCAGATTGCCCCGGGGATATGCTGGCGACTAAAAGTTGGCTGGCTTGACAGATCAGCCAGCAAGATCGGGGCGTCCTGTTGTTCAACGCCAGTAAGTTCATGGACTGTTATAACTTTGGCGTTGGATTGATGAGTCGTTGAGCTCAGGTCTGACACCGTGTCCTCCTAAACGGATTATTGCATCTCAATGAGATTACATGATTGTGAAGCGAAAGCAATGACTTGTCATCCGGTCGCAGGCGATAGCTGGCGACCTGGAATTGCAATCATTGGTGGCGTAACGATATAGTGGTTTAAGCGGGTTAACAGGTGCGACTATAGATGTCAGTCAGGGCCTCAGATCGGGCTATGTCAACGGAGAAGGTCGGGTGTCAGATGAGGACGTATGGTCTGGGAAATAGCCTTGAACATTCGTGGGTTACCCGCTATAAGATTGCCTGATTTCATAAAGTCATGGCCACCATTAAAATCACCTACCAGGCCGCCTGCCTCCTGGATGAGTAATATTCCCGCCGCCATATCCCAGGGTTTTAGACCTATCTCCCAGAAACCGTCGAGGCGACTGGCCGCGACATAGGCCAAATCCAGAGCGGCTGAACCTGCTCGTCGAATACCGGCAGCATTTGGATGCAGGGCCTTAAAGGTCTGGAGATAGCAATCGAGGTGTTGCGGTTGCTTGAATGGGAAGCCGGTACCCAATAGTGCACCGTCCAGCCCTCTGGCATTGCTGACACGTATACGGCGATCATTCAGGGTTGCTCCACCGCCACGACTGGCAGTAAATAATTCTTGGGAGACCGGGTCATAAATGACGCCATGTTCAAGCTTACCTTTAGTTTTTAAGGCAATCGATACGGCAAATTGAGGAAAGCCGTGTAAAAAATTGGTGGTACCATCGAGAGGATCAATTATCCATTGATAATCAGGGTTGCAGATATGTTCACCACCTTCCTCTGCCATAATTGAATGGTCGGGGAAGGATTTCTTTATGACACTGATAATTTCCTGTTCAGCCAGGTTGTCAACTTCACTAACAAAATCATTGTACGATTTCTTATTAACAGTTAACTGGTCACGTTTGTCCAGATAACGCAGTATGACATTGCCAGCATTGCGGGCGGCCTTAACGGCGATATTAACAGTCGGGTGCATAGCAGTCTGTTCTAGTCTTTTATGTTCAGAAATTGTTAGTGAGCAGGTATATCTATCTCGGGTGCGGTAGCATAGCAGAT
The DNA here is from genome assembly GCA_964650235.1 of uncultured Gammaproteobacteria bacterium. GTDB lineage: Bacteria > Pseudomonadota > Gammaproteobacteria > SZUA-140 > SZUA-140 > CAZYTT01. Next base: position 33,354 of record CAZYTT010000002.1, read on the forward strand.
TCTCACTGGTTTGTTGGACTAATTTGCAATGCGGAGCTTCATCCATTATTACCTGACTCTGGTTAAGTAAAATTGATTAAGGATAAGATTTTGGGGGCGTATGTTAAATAATATTCGAGTGGTTCTGATTGAGACATCACACCCAGGGAATATAGGTGCTGTGGCACGAGCAATGAAGAACATGCGACTTCAGTCGCTGTATCTGGTGCGGCCAAAAATCTTTCCCAGTGCTGAGGCGACATCCAGGGCGTCAGGTGCTGATGATGTCCTGGCCAGTGCCCGGCTCTGCAATAACCTGACTGATGCCCTGGCTGGCTGTCGCTATGTTGTGGGTGCCAGCGCAAGGTCGCGGACCCTGGCTTGGCCTATGGCTGATGCGCGCACGGCGGCACAATTAATTGTTCAGGAAGCGCAGACATCTCCTGTGGCTGTTGTCTTTGGTCGCGAACAGTCAGGTCTAACAAACGAAGAGCTGGAGTGCTGTCATGCTCAGGTCGTCATTCCGGGTAATCCGGATTATATGTCGTTAAATATTGCGGCTGCAGTTCAGATTGTCTGTTATGAAATCCTTATGGCCGTGACCACGGGACAAATCACTACAGGTTCGGATGATAGCCCATTTACGCTGGCTACGGCGGATGAGATGGATCTATTTTATCAGCATCTCGAGACAGTAATGATTGAGGCCGGGTTTTTAAATCCGGCACAGCCTAGGCGCCTGATGCAGCGTCTACGGCGGCTGTTTAATCGGGCACGTCCAGATCAAAATGAGCTCAATATTTTGCGGGGCATATTGACCGCGGTGCAGAAAAAATAATTCAAGGCGCATAGTTACTTATATGTGGGTTCAATGTTGTTGTTGTCCTGGAAGCGATATACTAGGTCCAGATTTATTTGTTAAGGGAATTATTACCACCATGTTTGCTCGATTACGAGAAGATATAGCCTGTGTATTCGACCGCGATCCTGCCGCTCGAAACACATTTGATGTTTTGACGACCTATCCTGGTGTCCACGCCATGATCTTGCACCGCCTGGCTCATCGGCTGTGGATTATCGGTCTGGGCTGGCCGGCACGTATGGTAGCCATGATCTCACGATGGTTGACTGGTATTGAGATCCATCCTGCGGCCCGTATAGGACGGCGATTCTTTATTGATCATGGCATGGGTGTTGTTATTGGTGAAACAGCCGAGATTGGTGATGACTGTACGCTCTATCATGGCGTCACTCTGGGCGGTACCAGTTGGGAGAAAGGAAAGCGCCATCCCACTCTACTGGATAATGTGGTTGTTGGTGCCGGGGCTAAGGTCCTGGGTCCAATTACACTGGGTGCTGGTGCCCGTATTGGCTCCAATGCTGTTGTAGTCAAAGATGTGCCTGAGGGGGGGACGATGGTGGGTGTCCCCGGGCGTCTCTCAACCCCTGAGAAGAAAAATGAAAAGCGGGAGGCCTTTGCCAAAAAAATTGGATTTGATGCCTATGGCGGATCCAGTGATATGCCAGATCCAGTCGCCAAGGCCATAAATACGCTGCTTGATCATATCCACGCCCTGGATCAGCGTGTAGAGTCCCTGAACGCTGCCCTGGGTCGTGCGGGGGGGGAGGTAGATGATACCCCGCTCCCCGATCTTGATATCTATTCGATTGATTCCACAAAAGAAAATGATAATAAGGATGAAAAGTCCTAGGTAAATGTAGTACACTTCACAGGTTTTTTATGCTCACAATAATACTTGATAAAAATACTCAGGTAATGTAAAGTTCCATTCAGGAATCGATCATTACTCAAATATGAGGTCTATGACATGAGACTGACGACAAAAGGACGTTATGCCGTTACGGCAATGTTGGATTTAGCCCTGCATGCGACACAAGGCCCAGTGCCACTGGCAGATATTTCACGGCGACAGGGTATCTCTCTGTCCTACTTGGAACAGTTATTTGCCAAACTGAGAAAACAGGGCCTGGTTAATAGCGCTAGAGGCCCAGGTGGTGGTTATCAATTAAGTACTGATGCCGATGGCATCAATATCGCTGCCATTATTACTGCGATAGATGAAAAGACCAGTATGACGAAATGCGAAGGTCGCGGTGACTGTAATGATGGTGAGCCATGTTTAACGCATACGTTGTGGAATGAGCTGAGTGATCGGATTCATGATTTCCTGGAAAGTATTACCCTGGGGGATATGGTGAACCGCAGTGAAGTCCAGCACGTAGCGGCTCGTCAAAATGGGTCCAAGAGTACTGAGACAGCAGTTAATATACCGGCGTTAGTTTCGGCCCGTTGATAGGTTTCCGCTTCGGTCATTTGACCGTGTGTGAGGTTATAGGACGTGCAAAATTACCTCGATCATAATGCAACAACACCGCTGTCGGAGGTGGTTCTTGCGGCGATGCAACCCTATCTTCAGGGTTGTTTTGGAAACCCGTCGAGTGTTCACTACTATGGTCGCAGGACAAGGGCTGGGCTCGATCAGGCCCGTGAAAGGATTGCCCGTCTGGTAGGTGTTCAGGCCTCACAGGTGATCTTTACCAGTGGTGGAACCGAGGCCAATAACCTGGCGTTAAAAGGTGTTGCTGCTGCTGGGCAGCAGGCTGGGCACCTGATCGTTGGTGCGACTGAGCATGCCTCTGTGATCGAATCGGCCAGGGCCCTGGCTCAGTCTGGTTGGGTAGTGGATACCTTGCCGGTTACTCGAGATGGTGCAGTTTGTCTGGATACCTTGCCGGCACTATTGCGCCCCGATACTCGCCTAGTGTCGTTGATGTTGGCAAATAATGAGACCGGGGTGATTACGGATGTAGCGACAGTCCGCAAGTTATTACCCGACTCGGTAATATTACATACAGATGCAGTACAGGCCCTCGGTAAGATGCCGGTCGATTTTGCTACAACGGGTGCTGGCATGATGAGTCTGTCTGCACATAAGATAAATGGTCCTGGTGGTGCTGGTGCATTAATTGTTGATAAGCGATTAATGCTGACCCCCCTGTTGCATGGCGGAGGTCAAGAGGGTGGACGACGGGCCGGGACAGAAAATATAGCAGCGGCTGTTGGGTTTGGTAAGGCCGCAGAATTGCTGGGCAGGCAGGAGATAGACCTGCAGACAACTTTGCTGGAAATGCGCCAACGTCTGGTACAGCGCTTATTAGCAGAGATACCTGAGGTGGTGATCTTTGGTGCTAATCAGCCTCGTTTGGCAAATACGCTATTTTTTGCCGTACCAATGCTTGATGGTGAGGCCTTGGTGATGGCGATGGATGACGAAGGGTTTGCAATTGCCAGTGGTTCGGCCTGTTCAAGTAGTGATCACCAGCCTAGCCATGTGTTGTTGGCGATGGGGGTGGATGAAAATCTGGCACGTTGTGCCATCCGTGTCAGTCTGGGTTATGGCAATGATTGGCAAGTAATTGATCGCTTTATTGATCGCCTGAAATTTCAGGTGCAGAAACTTAATAAGATGGCCGCACTGGCCTGGTAATAAATAATAGGATTAGGTGTTATGGTGAATTTACCGATCTATCTCGATTATGCGGCGACAACGCCAGTTGACCCGCGCGTTGCTGACAAGATGATGGCGTGTTTGACGAACGAGGGTGTCTTCGGTAACCCGGCGTCGCGATCGCACAGCTTTGGCTGGCAGGCCGATGAGGCGGTATCGCTGGCGCGTCAACAGGTCGCAGATCTCGTCAATGTTGATCCAAAATCTATAGTATGGACATCGGGTGCAACAGAATCAGATAACCTAGCACTTAAGGGCGTTGCCCATTTTTACCAGAAAAAAGGTAAGCATATTGTAACTGCCAAGACCGAGCACAAGGCTATTCTGGACACCTGCCGACAGCTTGAGCGTGAAGGATTTGAAGTGACGTACCTGGATCCAGAGGCCTCTGGCCTGATTGACCTAGATAAATTATCAGCGGCTTTACGTGACGATACGATTCTTGTCTCTATTATGCATGTCAATAATGAGGTCGGTGTGATTCAGGATATTGAGGCCATTGGTGAGATGACCCGTGCGCGGGGCATCCTGTTTCATGTTGATGCCGCCCAGAGTGCCGGTAAACTACCGATTGATCTGCAGGCCCTGAAGGTTGATCTGATGTCTTTTTCAGCACATAAGATCTATGGTCCTAAGGGTATTGGTGCCTTATATGTTGGCAGGAAGCCAAGGGTGCGTCTTGAGGCCCAGTTGCATGGTGGTGGTCATGAGCGTGGTATGCGTTCAGGTACCCTGGCAACACATCAAATAGTCGGTATGGGTGAGGCTTTCCGTATCGCCAGGGAAGAAATGGCAGAGGAGTCTGCGCGAACCCTGCAATTACGTAATTGTCTGTGGAATGGCCTGAAAGATATGGAAGAGGTCTACCTTAATGGTGATTTTGAACACCGAGTTTCCGGCAATCTTAATGTTAGTTTTAATTACGTTGAGGGTGAATCGCTGGTAATGGCGCTGAAAAATCTTGCTGTATCCAGTGGTTCAGCTTGTACCTCGGCGAGCCTTGAGCCTTCGTACGTCTTGCGTGCCCTGGGGCGTAATGATGAGCTGGCTCATAGCTCGATCCGTTTCAGTATTGGTCGATTTACAACCATGGAAGAGATTGATTATACCCTGGAAGCAATTCACAACAGTATTAGTAAATTACGCGATCTGTCCCCATTATGGGAAATGTTTAAAGATGGTATCGATCTTGATTCGGTACAGTGGGCGGCACATTAATCAACTTGATTTAACGGAGGTGTATTATGGCTTACAGTGAAAAGGTTATTGATCATTACGAATCACCCCGTAATGTCGGGTCTTTTGGTAAAGATGAGAAAAATGTCGGGACGGGTATGGTCGGTGCACCTGCCTGTGGCGATGTCATGAAATTGCAGATCAAGGTCGGTGATGATGGTGTCATTCAGGACGCACGCTTCAAGACCTATGGTTGTGGATCAGCTATAGCCTCCAGTTCCTTGCTGACGGAGTGGGTGCGAGGTAAGACGCTGGATGAGGCAATGGCGATTAAAAACACGGATATTGCCGAAGAACTGGCATTACCACCGGTCAAGATTCATTGTTCGGTACTGGCTGAAGATGCCATTCGTGCAGCCATCTCAGATTATCAGGAAAAATCTGGTAAATAACCACAACACGAAAATCTGGAGGTTGAGTAGCAGTGGGTATTACGGTAACTGAAAACGCAGCTAAGCATGTTAGAAACTATCTGGCCAGTCGCGGTTCCGGACAGGGATTACGCCTAGGTGTAAAGACGTCTGGTTGTTCTGGCATGGCTTATGTGCTGGAGGTCTATGATGATCTGCAGACAGATGATATTGTGTTTCAGGAGCACGGCGTTAATATTGCTGTGGACCCCAAGAGTCTGGTTTATCTTGATGGGACCGAACTTGACTTTACCCGCGAAGGACTTAATGAGGGTTTCAAGTTCAATAACCCGAATGTCAAAGATAGCTGTGGTTGTGGTGAAAGTTTTAATGTCTAAGGTCTCTGGCCCTAGTTACGGGGGTTGAGATTTGTATTCGGTATTGTCGTCTATCGCCAGGTGGTTTGTTACTACGTTGCTTTATAGATGACCTTAAATCAATATGTCCTCTCTGTTAACACAAAATTTCTTTGAGATCTTCGGTTTAACCCCCAGATTTGTCATTGATATTAGTCACCTGTCAGCTCGGTTCAGGGATTTACAGCAGGTGGTGCACCCCGATCGATTTGCGACGGCATCAGATGTTGAACGCAGGCACTCGATGCAATTGACAGCGCATGTCAATGAGGCCTATCAGACACTTAAGAAGCCCTTGTCTCGTGCGCGTTATTTATTAGAATTGCGCGGATTGGATATCAGTCATGGGGCAATTCTGGGTAATGAGTTTTTGATTGAGCAAATGGAGTTACGCGAACAACTGGCGGAAATACCGCAGCAGCCAGAGCCATTGGTTGCCATAATGGCCCTGCGTAAGGCATTGTCCCAACAACTTAATGAGCTTCAACAGCAGTTTGCTGAGTTTCTAGATCAGAATGATAATCAACAGGCGCTATCTAGCTTTAACAAGATGCAATTTTTTTCCCGTTTACAGGAAGAATTAAATCAGGCGCAGGAACGGCTTTCGACAGAATCAAATTAAGAGTTGTGAAACAGAATGGCATTATTACAAATAAGTGAACCCGGACAAACATTATCACCACATCAATTACGACGGGCGGTTGGCATTGATCTGGGCACGACTAATTCACTGGTGGCCACAGTATGTGACGCCACCCCAGTAACCCTGAATGATGACCAGGGGCGTTATCTTTTACCATCGGTGGTTCACTATCTGGCCGATGGCCAGGTCGCTGTTGGTTATGAGGCCCTTAAATCGGCTGTTGATGATGCCCAGAACACGATTATCTCGGTCAAGCGCATGATGGGACGGAGCCAGGCGGAATTGCCCCAGATGGGTTATCGCTTTGCCAATAGTGACGACCGTGTGCCCCGTATCGCTACAGTCGGAGGAGACGTCACTGCAGTAGAAGTCTCGGCTGAAATATTACGGCAGTTGGGGCGGCGTGCCCAGCATCAGTTAGGTGGTGCCCTGGATGGGGTTGTTATAACAGTACCGGCCTATTTTGATGATGCCCAGCGTCAGGCGACTAAAGATGCCGCCAAACTGGCTGGCCTGAATGTCCTGCGTCTGTTGAACGAGCCTACCGCAGCAGCTGTATCCTATGGTCTGGATCAAAAAGAGGAAGGTATTTACGCTATCTATGATCTCGGTGGTGGTACCTTTGATATTTCAATTCTGCGATTTAGTAAGGGCGTATTTGAGGTTATGGCTACTGCCGGTGATTCTGCCCTCGGTGGCGATGATCTGGATAATGCCTTAAGTAGCTGGATTATGGCCCGGGCTGGGATTGAAGATGTCAGTGATCATGGCACCCAGCGCTATTTTATTCGGGCCGCGAAGCTTGCTAAGGAGGCGCTGACTGAACAGCAACAGGTCAAGCTGGATATTGAACGACCTGACGATAGTTGCTGGCATGGCCACCTGACACGAGATCAGTTTAATAGCTTGATCCGGGGACTGATCGCCAAGACATTACATCCCTGTCAACGTGCTCTCAGTGATGCTGGCATCGAGATATCTGATATTAATGCGGTAGTGATGGTAGGAGGGTCGACCCGCGTACCCCTGGTGCGTGAAATGGTGGGCGAGTTTTTTGACTGTCAGCCGCATGTTGATATTGATCCCGACCAGGTCGTCGCCATTGGTGCGGCCATCCAGGCCGATGTGCTGATAGGAAATAAGCAACAGGATGATATGTTGCTACTGGATGTGATTCCCTTATCTCTGGGTATTGAGACGATGGGGGGGCTGGTTGAGAAAATTATACCCCGTAATACAACAATCCCAGTAACCCGGGCGCAGGAATTTACTACCTACAAGGATGGGCAGACGGGTCTATCAGTACATGTATTACAGGGCGAGCGTGAACTGATCAGTGATTGTCGGTCACTGGCACGGTTTGAATTACATGGCATTCCGCCCATGGCTGCAGGAGCTGCCCGGATCCGGGTTATGTATCAGGTTGATGCTGATGGTCTGCTCAGTGTGACGGCGCGGGAGTCGACGATGGGTGCCGAGAGTCATATTGATATCAAACCCTCTTATGGCCTGTCGGATGGCGAGATTGAGCAAATGCTGAGTGATTCTATTAATCATGCCCAGGAAGATGTGATGCAGCGACGATTGCGCGAACAGCAGGTCGAGGCAGCGAGGACCCTGGAGGCGATTGGCACGGCCATGACAGCCGATGGCGAGCGACTACTGCAAACTGATGAGCGAGTTCACATTAATGAGGCTATAGCCGCATTAGAGTTGCTGCAACAGAGTGATGATGTTGAGGCCATAAAACTGGCCTGTGAGGCAGTAGAACAGGCCAGTGCTGAATTTGCTCAGCGGCGCATGGATGATAGTATTCGGCGCGCACTGGCAGGACATACCCTCGATGAATTAAATACAGAGCAAAACATATGACGAAACTGGTCTTTTTACCCCATGAAACACTGTGTCCCGAAGGAGAAGTCATTGAGGCCCGGGCCGGCGAGACGGTACTCGATGCCGCACTGGCTAATGGTATCGATATCGAGCATGCCTGCGAAAAATCCTGTGCCTGTACCACCTGTCATGTCTATATCCGTGAGGGCCTCGATTCATTGACAGAATCGAGTGAGGATGAAGATGATATGCTCGACAAAGCCTGGGGTCTGGAGCCCGATTCACGCCTGAGTTGTCAGACGGTTATTACTGATACTGACCTGGTTATTGAGTTGCCAAAATATACGATCAACCAGGTCTCGGAAAATAAATAATAGAGAGATAATTATGTCACTGAAATGGACCGACACACTCGATATCGCCATTGCACTGGATGAGACACATCCTGATGTCGATCCTCTAAAAATCAATTTTGTCGATTTGCGTAACCGGGTTATGGCGTTGGGTGAGTTTGATGATGACGCTGATCACTGTGGTGAAAAAATACTTGAAGCGATCCAGATGGCATGGATAGAAGAAAGAGAGTAGTCCCGCAGGAACTGTTTCTGTCTTTCATGGTTGCCGGTTAGAATAGTCGAACCGGCAACCATCAGATTAGTCAGGCCGGTCCCTGATTTTCTGTTCCTCTTCGAGTACCACCTGCGTCATTGGCAACACACTGTCAGGATTAAGCGAAATTGACTGGATACCCTGGTCAACCAGCCACGAAGTCAGCTCAGGGAAATCTGATGGCGCCTGGCCACAGATGCCGACATATTTCCCGGCCCTGTTGCAGGCATCAATAGCCATCTTCATCAGCCGTTTTACTGCCGGGTTGCGTTCATCGAACCCGGTAACTATGCCGGAGTCACGGTCAGCACCCAGGGTTAGCTGGGTCAGGTCATTAGAACCGATGGAGAAACCGTCAAAGTGTTGCAGGAACTCGTCTGCCAGCAGGGCATTTGACGGGATTTCACACATCATATAGATTTTAAGATTATTCTTGCCACGCTTCAGATCCTGCCTGGCCATCAGCTTAAGCACCTCGATACCTTCATCGACTGTACGTACAAACGGTATCATCAATGATACATTGTCGAGCCCCATCTGTTCGCGCACCAGTTTGATGGCATCACACTCCATGACGAAACACTCCTCAAACTGGACAGAGAAATAACGACTGGCTCCGCGAAAGCCAATCATCGGATTCTCTTCATGTGGCTCGTACCGCTGACCACCGATTAAGGAGGCATATTCATTGGATTTAAAGTCTCCCATGCGGACAATAACGGGTTCTGGATAAAAGGCGGCGGCTATTGTGCCAACACCCTCGGCCAGTTTATTGATGTAGTAGGATCTGGGGTCGGGATAGCCGGCGATGATTGGGGCAATCTGTTTCTTTATCTTTGATTCCTGATCATCATATTCGAGCAGTGCCCTGGGGTGAATTCTGACGCTATTGGAGATAATAAACTCGAGTCGTGCCAGGCCAACGCCATCGCAGGGTAAACGTGCCAGCTCCAGGGCCTTTTCAGGGTTGGCAATATTGAGCATGATTTTAATATTTGGTCGTTGTCTGGGCGTGAGGTCGACCTTTTTGATGCCAATACCCAGCAGGCCGGCGTAGACCATACCAGTGTCACCATCAGCGCAGGATACGGTAATCTCCTGACCAGTGGATATTAACTGGGTAGCATCATCACAGCCGACGATAGCGGGAATGCCCAGTTCACGGGCAATAATTGCGGCATGGCAGGTGCGGCCGCCGCGATTGGTAACAATGGCAGCGGCACGTTTCATCACTGGTTCCCAGTCAGGATCGGTGATATCGGTTATCAGGATTTCATTATCCTGCAGGGCATTCATCTGCGCCGCCTCAAAGATAACCCTGGCCTTGCCAGTGGCTATCCTGTTACCGACACTTTTACCCCGGGTGACTTCCGTACCCGTTGATTTTAAATGGTAGATCTCCTGACTGGTCAGGTCTGACTGGGCCTGGACGGTCTCGGGCCTAGCCTGGACTATATAGAGCTTACCGGTTTGACCATCTTTGGCCCACTCAATATCCATTGGCCGATCCGTGCCGGCCTGCTGGCTATAATGTTGTTCGATAATAACGGCATAGCGGGCCAGCTCCAGGACTTCGTCA
>CAZYTT010000003.1:0-12061 GCA_964650235.1 uncultured Gammaproteobacteria bacterium
GTGGTGCGGTAGACCTGACTGAACTGAATGGGCGTATTGGTTTTTCTTCCGCGGGCCTTGCCGCAACCGGGATTGGCGGTAAGGTCATGGGGCTCGATGCCCGTTTTGATGTGACGACGATCAAGCAGGATAATCTTGCGGTTACCACGGTGTCAGCACAGGGTCTTGCCAGGATTGATGATGTTCGTAAAATAGTTAATCCTCCCCTGTTTGATCAATTTACCGGGCAGAGCGACTGGCGCGCAAATGTCAGGATTCCTGGGGTCGATGGTGCAGGGGCTAGTCTGCAGATCAGTTCAGATCTTCGGGGGCTGGCGAGTAATTTGCCACCACCCGTCAGCAAGCCGGCCGATCAGACCCTGCCAATGAGAGCCGAGATGCATTTCCCGGTTGATTTAGACCGGCCAGTGACGGTAACGCTGGGCGATGAATTGAGTGTCATACTGGATCTCGATGAGCACCTGCAGGCCCAGCGTGGGGAATTGCGATTTGCTGATGGTGCAGCACAACTGCCCGAACGGGCTGGTTTGCGCGTAGTCGGGACTATTCCGGAGTTTTCTTTTAGCCGATGGTGGCCCCAGTTTGATCATATCGCTGCAAGCGAGAAAGATGCTTCCACCTTTGAGGGCGTTAATCAGATCGATGCCACAATCGCTGATGTGGAGCTATTTGATCATCATTTCGAGCTGGCTACAGTTGCTGCCCAGTTAGACGATGCAATCTGGCATACTGAAGTCGATTCCATACAGGCCAAGGGGAGTGCCCAGGTGCCTATTGATATCAGTCACCCCTTGATTGTCACTATGGATCGGTTGTTTCTGGTGGGTGGTGATGAGGCTGACGAGGACCAACAGGCGTCGGATGATCCGCGGGAATGGCCGCCGATGCGTATTGAGAGTCAATCCTTTAAATATGATGACATCGATTACGGTACGCTGGCCTTGACTGCCAGCCGCACGCCATCGGGGTTGCACCTGAGTGATTTACATCTCCAGGCTCCTGATTTGACAATCAGTGCCCGTGGTGATTGGTTGGTGGCTGAAGAAAAACAGTATTCGTCTTTTAATATTGAATTTGTTGGTGCTGATGTTGGGACATTGCTGACGCGATTTGGTTATGCTGATGCCATAAAACGGGGGGAGGGTGAATTAAAAATCAATGCCCGCTGGCCCGGGGATCCTTTATCCTTCGCCCTGGAGCGGCTTGATGGTAATATGCACCTCAATATTAATAATGGTCGTCTGTTAGAGGTTAACCCGGGTGTTGGCAGGATATTTGGGTTATTGAGTCTGCAGGCATTACCCCGTCGCCTGATCCTGGATTTCAGTGATGTCTTCAGTAAGGGGTTTTCCTTTGACCGTATTAGTGGCGATTTTGATGTAAGGGGCGGGGAGGCCAGGACGACCAACCTTATTATGAAGGGGCCTGCCGCCAAAATTGGGGTGGATGGCCGTATTGGACTGGCAGATCAGACCTATGATCAGCTGGTGACAGTAGTGCCTGATGTTGCTGCGACAGTACCTATGTTGACGGCGCTGACCCAGGGGGCCGGCGTTGGTGCTATCGTGTTACTGTTGAAGAAATTGCTCGAACCAGGGATAGATAAGGCTAGTATGATCGTCTACAAGGTAAGTGGTCCCTGGGAAGACCCGCTTATTATCCGAGTGGAAGATTTGAAAGAGCTCAATGCCGCAGGCGATAGTGCTGGGGTCATTAAGCCAGAAAAAAATAATTAAAAAAGTATGAAAGAGGAAAACGTGACTATGAATTTCCAGGTAGTGCCTTGCATCCCGTTATTGTTAATGGGGGAGAGAACGTGATGCGTGTTGCGGCTATTCAGATGGCATCAGGCCCAAATGTGGCGGCGAATTTAAGTGAGGCTGAAAAGCTCATTGGACTTGCCGCAGAGGATGGTGCCCAGCTGGTCGTGCTGCCGGAAAATTTTGCCATGATGGGTATGTTAGAACAGGACAAACTCGACATTGCGGAACAGGAGGGCAATGGACCCATACAGCGTTTTTTATCGCGCCAGGCCTCTGCACGGCGCGTAATGCTGGTAGGCGGAACTATCCCGCTGGTGAGCAACCTGGCCGGTCATGTAAGAGCGGCATGCCTGCTCTATAACGACCATGGCGAGTTACTCGGTCGTTATGACAAGATTCACCTGTTTGATGTTGCCATTGAACAGACGGGTGAACGCTATAATGAGTCAGAAATTATTGAGCCAGGTGATGACCTTGTCGTTAAGCCAACGACGGCAGGGAACCTGGGATTAGCCGTCTGTTATGATCTGCGTTTCCCTGAGTTATTCCGCACGTTGCTGGAATCTAATATGCAGGTGCTGGCAGTACCCTCTGCCTTTACAGCCATTACTGGTAGTGCCCACTGGGATGTGCTGGTGCGTGCCCGTGCTATCGAAAATCAGTGTTATGTCATCGCTGCGGCGCAGGGTGGATATCATATCAATGGTCGCGAGACCTATGGCCACAGCATGATTGTTGATCCCTGGGGTAATGTGCTGGATACCCTGCCGAGGGGTTCCGGTGTGGTAGTGGCTGATATTGACCTGACCTATCTGGAACGTATTCGCAAGACATTTCCTGCAGTATTGCATCGGCGACTATCGTGCCGAACGACTTAATTGTATTAAGGGTGTGAGATCGGTTGTATGGATAGTCACAACCAAAATCTGGTTGAAATAAGAAATCTCTCCTTTCGTTTTGGCGCACGAATGATTTGTGATGATATCGACCTGAATTTTCAGCGCGGTAAGGTCACCACCATCATGGGTCCGAGTGGAACGGGCAAGACCACGCTGTTACGGATGATCGGCGGACAGATCAAACCCAGGGTTGGTACGGTCAAGGTAGATGGGCTCAATGTGCCCACCTTGTCATATACCCAGCTCTATGAGCTTCGTAAGCGCATGGGGATGATGTTTCAGTCAGGGGCGCTGTTTACCGGTTTTAGTGTGTTTGATAATGTGGCGTTCCCTTTGAGGGAGCATACCCGGTTATCGGAGTCGATGATTCGGGATCTGGTGCTGATGAAGCTGCAGGCTGTTGGGTTGCGTGGTGCCCGCGAATTAATGCCCTCTGAGCTGTCCGGTGGCATGGCGCGCAGGGTGGCATTGGCGCGCGCCGTAGCGCTCGATCCGATGATGATAATGTATGATGAACCTTTTACCGGGCAGGATCCTATTACGGTCGGCGTGATCATGAAGTTGATACGTTTAATCAATGATACCTTGGGATTGACCAGTATAATTGTCTCTCATGACGTCCAGGAGGTTTCATCGATATCGGACTATATTTATATGCTGTCGAACGGTAAGGTTGTCGGTGAGGGCAGGCCGGAGGATATGTGGCAGTCTGAATCGCCCTGGGTGACGCAATTTATGCAGGCACAGCCGGATGGCCCCGTGCCTTTTCATTATCCTGCTATTGATATAAATGAGGACCTGTTTTAATGAACAGGGATTTAGGTCTATGAGTCTACGGTGTAATTGTCTGGAGTCGGCATGTTAGATATGTTGCAGGTGCTTGGTCGCACAGGGCTGGGTTTTTTTCAGCGTCTTGGTCGTGGCCATCTCTTTGTAATGAGGGTTATTGCTGGTCTTCCCGGGGTATTTCTGCATCCGGGCTTGATTATTGCTCAGGTCTATTCAGTTGGCGTTCTGTCTTTATTGATTATAGTGGTGTCTGGATTAAACGTCGGCATGGTGCTGGGGCTGCAGATGTACAATACCCTGGTGGATTTTGGTGCCGAGACGACACTGGGACCTGTGGTGGCGCTGTCGTTGGTCAGGGAGCTGGGGCCCGTAGTCGCCGGTTTGTTGTTTGCAGGGCGGGCGGGTTCAGCGCTAACGGCCGAGATTGGTCTGATGAAGGCGACCGAGCAATTGTCGGGCATGGAAATGATGGCAGTTGATCCCGTTAAACGTATTGTGGGCCCACGTTTTATAGCGGGGCTAATTTCAATGCCGTTATTGGCTGCGATGTTTAGCGCAGTTGGTATACTGGGCGGATATTTTGTCGGTGTCGGTCTGCTGGGTATTGATGATGGGGCGTTCTGGTCGCAAATGCAGGCCAAGGTAGATTTGCATGAGGATGTCATGAATGGGGTAATTAAGAGCCTGGTATTCGGGGTTGTAATTACCTGGATTGCTGTATTTGAAGGTTACGATGCAGTACCGACGACCGAGGGCGTGAGTCGGGCGACAACAAATACCGTGGTTTATGCCTCTTTGTCCGTATTGGGGCTGGATTTTGTCTTGACTGCATTGATGTTTGGGAGCTGAGAATGGGAAATAGTCGGGTTGTAGAGATAGTTGTCGGGATGTTTGTTGCGCTGGGTATTGCCGCCCTGTTTATGCTGGCGATGAAGGTGAGCAATCTGAGTAGTTTTGGCGCTGAAGAGGGCTATATGATTACTGGCCGTTTCGACAATATTGGCGGCCTCAAGGAGATGTCTGCAGTGAGTGTGGGTGGGGTCCAGATTGGTCGAGTTAAGGCGATTGATTTTGATCAGCAACGATATCAGGCGATTGTAAAGATGGTCATAGACCCGGTCTATAATCAATTGCCCACTGATACCTCGGCCAGTATATTTACTGCAGGTCTGTTAGGCGAACAATATGTCAGTCTGGAACCAGGCGCTGAAGAAAAATATCTGAAGGATGGCGATGCCCTGCAGTTAACGCAGTCCGCACTTGTGATGGAACAGATAATAGGACAATTTTTATTCAGTAAGGCCAGTGAGGGTGGGCAGTGAAACTCCCTGTCTTTTTAACAGGTCATACCTGTTCCCTGGCACTCCTGCTCAGTGTCAGTTTACCCCTGCAGGCAGAGGTATTGACGCTGGAGGCAGCCGTTGAGCGTGCCCTGAATCACGATGCCCGTATCAGTGAACGGGAAAAACTGGTCGGTGTAGCCCGCGGGATGTTACAGGAGGCTTTGGGTAGCAAGGGTCTGATCTATGATGTGAATGCCTTTACGGGCTTGACGACTCAGCTGGATGGCGGTTTTTTTAAGCAGGATAACGTTACCCCTCGTTCCGATCGTTATCAATGGAATGGTCTGTCGACCTGGTCATCCGTACAGTTTAGTATTATCAAGCCCCTGTATACTTTTGGAAAAATCGAAAACTATGCCGATGCCGCTCGTGCCAATATTGATATAAAAAACCAGGATGTCAGGTTGCAGCGTGCCGATACGGTCATTGATGTCAGTCGCGCCTACTATGGTTACCTGACGGCTCGAGATACCCGTTATCTGTTTTATGATGTTGTAAAACGTCTGGATAAAGCCATTAGCCTGGTACGTAAGTGGCTGGATTCCGGTAGTGGCGATGTGCGTCAGTCAGATCTCTATGCCCTGCAGGCAGGTAGTAGTCTGATTGGCAATTATCTGAGTCAGGCCCAGGGTGTCGAAGCTATTGCCCTGGCTGGTTTGAGGATGCTTGTTGGCATCGACGCAAATGAGGACATAGAGCTGGCTGATGACCATATCAGGCCGCTGCCAATGCCGGAACAATCACTGGAAGAGCTGCAGCAAATGGCGCTCATGCAGCGGGCTGAGGTTAATCAATTACACTCAGGTCTCAAGGCCCGGCGTGCCCTGTTGGTGGCTAAAACGGCAGAGAAAAAGCCCAATATTTATGCCGGTGTCGCCGGTATGGCGTCCTACTCCCCTGGTCGTGATCGACTTGATAACCCTTATATCTATGATCCCTTTAATGATTATGGTGCTACACCATTGATTGGTATCCAGTGGCACTGGGCCAGTGGTGCCCAGCAAGGTCAGGTGGCACAGGCCCAGGCCGAGCTGGATGCGCTGGTCGAGAAGTCCAGCTTTGCCCAGCAGGGCATCCCATTTCAGGTGGCTGAGCAATATCACTATGCCCGGTCATATACTGAGGCAGTGAAAAAATTACGGGATGCGAGTCGTTCGGCCCGACGCTGGATGGTGAGTAGCTATGCCGATTTTGAAGCAGGTATTGAAACCGCCGAAGATGCCCTGACGGCATTTCAGGGGTATGTCCTGACCTATAGCGATTATCTGTCAACAGTCAATGATCATAATATGCATATTGTTCAATTGCGGCATGTGACAGGAGGAGTGGAATAATGTTGTTAGTCAAACAAAGGCAGTTGTTACAGGGACTGCTGGCCCTGGTATTGATGCTCGTAGCAGTGAACACTTATGCCGAGAACATCAATGAACCCCTGGAACTGGTACAGCAGACATCGGATAAGATGCTGAAGGCGATTAAGACAGATCGTGCCGAGATTGATAAGGATAACAGTCGCCTGTTTGCACTGGTGGATGAGATTGTCCTGCCACACTTTAATTTCCAGCGCATGGCAAAACTGGTTCTGGGCAAATACTGGCGTCAGGCCAGTGATGACCAGCGCCGTGAGTTTACTGATGCGTTCCGTTTTTTGCTGGTGCGGACCTATGCGGCGGCAATGCTTGAATATACTGATCAAAAGATTAGCTTTTTGCCCTATCGGGCAGCGCCGGGTGATGATGATGTTGTAGTCCAGACTGAGGTCGACCAGTCTGGCGGATTTCCGATTCCCATTGATTACAAGATGTATAAAGATGAAAACGGAAACTGGAAGGTCTATGAGGTTGCGATTGATGGTGTCGGGCTGGTCATTAACTACCGCTCTTCTTTTTCTACCGAGATCCGTGGCAAGGGTGGTATGGATGGTTTAATTGGCAAGCTCAAGCAGCGTAATGCTGAGGCACGCAATGAGTGAGTTCTGTGAGATTGAGGCGGCGGGCCCGGATTCATTTATCCTGCGGGGTGAGTTTAGTTTCGCTACTGTGGCTGAGTTATCCCGTAAAAGTGCTCAGATTTTGTGGGAAAATGACAACATTACCCTGGACCTGGATGGCGTGAGTCGAACCGATAGTGCTGGCCTGGCGCTGCTGGTTGAATGGGTACGTATCGCCAGACGCAAGAATAAGACGATTCAGTTTTGCAATATGCCTGAGCAGATGACGGCCATTGCACAGGTCGTTGGGCTCGATGGCCTGTTGCCGATTAAATAATAATATTGACCCTTAGTTAGGTAAAATTGACATTATGGATGCGAATAAAATAAAGACGATGATACTAAATGGTCTGCCCGGTGCCAGTGTGCAGGTAAATGGTGATGATGGGGTCCATTTTGATGCGGTAGTCATTAGTGAGGCCTTTGCTGGTAAGTCGATGTTAGCCCAGCACCGGATGGTCTATGATACCTTGGGAGATCAGATGCAAGATGGTGATATACATGCCCTGGGCTTACGTACTTTCTCACCACAGCAATGGGATGAGCGATAAGTTTCAGGCCTGTTGCCTGGGGATACCAAAGTATGGATAAATTAATAATAAGTGGGCGTGGGCCGTTGCAGGGCTCAATTCGGATATCGGGTGCCAAGAATGCCGCTTTGCCTATTATGATGGCGGGCTTGCTGGCGGATAGCCCAATGACGGTCTGTAATGTGCCTCATCTTCACGATATTACAACCACCATGGAACTGTTAGGTGGTATGGGCGTCGAGCTCATGGTGGATGAGCATATGGAGGTAGAGATTAATGCCTCTACTATAAAAGAATTTTATGCCCCCTATGAAATGGTCAAGACCATGCGGGCCTCTATCCTGGTTCTGGGACCGTTGCTGGCCCGTTTTGGTCAGGCCAATGTTTCATTGCCTGGTGGCTGTGCGATAGGTACTCGTCCGGTAGATCAACACATTACTGCCCTAAGGGCAATGGGTGCCGAAATTGATGTGGAGGCTGGCTATATACGAGCCAAGGCGAATCGCTTGAAGGGCGCGCACCTGATGATGGATATGGTCACCGTCACCGGGACGGAAAATATCATGATGGCGGCGACCCTGGCGCAGGGTAAAACCGTTATTGAGAATGCTGCCCGTGAACCCGAGGTGGTCGACCTGGCTGAATGTCTCAATTCTATGGGGGCAAAAGTCAGTGGGGCCGGGACCGATACCCTGGTCATCGATGGTGTCGAGACATTGTCCGGTGGGCGTTATGCCGTATTGCCTGATCGGATCGAGACCGGGACCTACCTGGTGGGCGCCGCTATTACCGGTGGCTGTGTGACCCTGAAAGATACTCGACCTGATATCCTGGATGCCGTTTTACTTAAACTGGAAGAGACCGGGGCCGAGATTGATACCGGGGATGACTGGATAAAACTCGATATGAAGGGGCGTCGCCCCCGGGCTGTTAATATCCGGACAGCACCTTATCCAGCATTTCCCACCGATATGCAGGCCCAGTTTACAGCCCTCAATGCCATAGCTGAGGGTACTGGTACTATTACTGAGACAGTCTTCGAGAATCGCTTCATGCACGTACCCGAATTACAACGTATGGGTGCTGACCTGTCACTGGCGGGAAATACGACGGTCTGTAATGGCGTTAAACAACTCTATGCGGCCCCGGTTATGGCGACTGATCTAAGGGCGTCAGCCAGTCTGGTTCTGGCCGGGCTGGTGGCTGAGGGTGATACTGTCGTGGACAGAATCTATCACATTGACCGTGGTTATCAATGCATCGAAGAGAAGCTGGCGCAGCTGGGTGCACATATCAGGCGCATTCCATCGTAGTGCTGTCACGCTAAGCGACGCGCAGACTGTCCAGCGCGTGTTCAGGCTGGCATAATGTCAATCTACTTACATGTATAAAACAGGAACAACCAGTGGCTGATACACTGACGATTGCATTGTCGAAGGGGCGTATTTTCAAAGAAACGTTGCCTTTACTGGCCTATGCGGGAATTGAGGCTATCGATGACCCGGAGACCAGTCGCAAATTAATTTTGGATACCAATCACCCCGACATCAAACTGGTGGTCATACGGGCGACCGATGTGCCGACCTTTGTCGATTATGGTGCGGCCGATCTCGGAGTTGCTGGCAAGGATGTACTGATGGAGTACGGCGGCCAGGGGCTTTATGAACCACTTGATCTGAAGATTGCCTGTTGTCGGATGATGGTGGCAGGCCCGGTTAATGCAACACCAAATGGTGGTCGTATGCGAGTGGCGACTAAGTACGTCGAGACGACGCGTCGATATTTTGCTGTTCAGGGTGATCAGGTTGAGATTATCAAACTGTATGGTTCCATGGAGCTGGCCCCCCTGGTTGGGCTGGCTGACCGAATTGTCGATCTGGTTGATACCGGCAATACGCTCAGGGCCAATGGGCTTGAGCCGCAGGCCCATATTGCAGATATCAGTTCACGCTTGATTGTCAATAAGGCCTCGATGAAAATGAAGCATGCTCGGGTTAAGGCGTTGATCGATAAGATAGCGGAGGCTGTCAATCAGTCTCAGCTGGCATCGTAGTGTGAGCTGAGATTTCTAGTCGTTTTTTTTAACAAGCAAAGAGTACCCGAAATGGAGATTAAGCGATTATCTACTGTTGAAGCTAATTTTATAGCACAACTGGATGCCTTGCTGGCTTGGGAGAGTGTCTCGGACGCCAATGTTACCCAGCGTGTTAATGAAATTCTGACTGCCGTACGTACCCGCGGTGATGCCGCGCTGATTGAATATACCAATCGTTTTGATCGCATGGAATGTGCTTCAATGGCCGAACTTGAGATTCCGCAACAGCGGATGGATGAGGCCCTGAGTAAGATTGATAATGACAAGCGCGAGGCACTGGAGTTTGCCGTTGAGCGCTTATACGCCTATCACGACCATCAAAAGATGAATACCTGGTCATATACTGAGGCCGATGGCACGGTGCTGGGGCAACAGGTATCAGCCCTGGATCGGGTCGGTCTGTATGTGCCAGGTGGTAAGGCGGCCTATCCCTCATCTGTGCTGATGAACGCTATCCCGGCCAAGGTGGCTGGGGTGAACGAGATTATTATGGTTGTGCCCACACCTGACGGTTTGGTTAATGATCTGGTTCTGGCCTCCGCCAGTATCGCCGGTGTTGATCGGGCCTTTGCTATAGGTGGTGCTCAGGCGGTTGCGGCCCTAGCCTATGGGACTGAAACGGTGCCGGCCGTCGATAAGATTGTGGGACCCGGCAATATCTATGTTGCCACGGCGAAGGGTATGGTCTTCGGTACTGTCGGCATAGATATGATTGCTGGGCCATCTGAGATCCTGATTATCTGTGATGGTGACACTGACCCCGACTGGGTGGCAATGGATCTGTTTTCACAGGCTGAGCACGATGAAGATGCGCAATCGATCCTGCTGTGTCCGGACCAGGACTATCTGGATAAGGTGCAGGAAAGTATTACGCGCTTATTACCTGGAATGGAACGTGCCGAGGTCATCAGGACATCCCTGGCCAAACGAGCGGCGTTAATCAAGGTCCGTGATCTTGATGAGGCGGCAGATGTGGCCAATCATGTTGCCCCTGAACACCTGGAGCTATCGGTCGCCGATCCAGTGACCCTGGCAGGTAAGATACGTCATGCCGGTGCCATGTTTCTGGGTCGCTATACGGCCGAGGCTATCGGTGATTATTGCGCTGGCCCTAATCATGTCCTGCCGACATCACGAACTGCACGATTTTCATCACCGCTCGGGGTCTATGACTTCCAAAAGCGTTCTAGTGTCATTATGTGTTCTGAACAGGCTGCTACCACACTGGGGCATACCGCTTCGTTACTGGCTCGTGGTGAAGGTCTCACCGCTCACGCCCGGTCGGCCGAATACCGTATAAAGCCAGGAAATTAGTACGATTATGGGTTAGAGGCCGTTGAACGTTGAGCGGCAAATAGTTAAGCGTTAATCACGTATTTTATTGATTTATGAAAAGACTGGTTGGAAGACCTGTCTGTTTGAGGGAGAGTCCCATGGCTGATCGCAAGGCGCAAGTCGAACGCAACACACTGGAAACACAGATACAGGTTAGGTTAAACCTTGATGGTAGTGGTAAATCGGCCTTTGCTACAGGCCTGCCATTTTTTGATCATATGCTGGATCAGGTTGCACGCCATGGTTTGATCGATATGGATATAAAGGCTATAGGTGACTTGCATATTGATGCCCACCATACCGTAGAGGATATTGGTATCTGTGTGGGGCAGGCCTTTACCGAGGCGCTCGGTAGCAAGCAGGGCATCCGGCGCTATGGCCATGCCTATGTACCCCTAGATGAGGCCCTGTCACGCGTTGTTATCGATCTGTCAGGCCGCCCAGGGATGACCTTTGCTGTTGAGTTTCCACGGGCCCGTATAGGTGAATTTGACGTCGATTTGTTTCATGAGTTTTTTGCAGCCTTTTGTAATCACGCCGGGGTAACGTTGCACATTGATTGCATCCGGGGCAGGAATGCCCATCATATTGCCGAGACTATCTTTAAGGCCTTTGGCCGTGCACTGCGTGTAGGCCTAGAGGTTGATGAGCGTATGGTCGGACAATTACCTTCAACCAAAGGTAGTCTGTAATTAACCATTCGAGTGGCGATGAGCTAAAGGGATAGCATTAATGTCAGTTGTTGCTGTAATTGATTATGGCATGGGTAATTTACGCTCAGTTGCCAAGGCGATTGAACATGTTGCCGGTGATGCCAGGGTTGTCATTAGTCGTGATGCCGACAAGATCTATCGTGCTGATCATGTTATCTTTCCCGGGGTTGGTGCCCTGGGGGATTGTATGGGTGAACTGCAGCGACTGGAATTGATCGATATAATCCATTCCTGTGCTAGGACCAGGCCGTTCCTGGGCATATGTCTCGGGATGCAGGCCCTGCTGGAGCATAGTGATGAGAATGGGGGTATTGACGGCCTTGGTGTATTTGCCGGACAGGCCCACCGTTTCACTGCTACGCCATCAATGAAGGTGCCGCACATGGGCTGGAATCAGGTCCATCAATGTACCAACCATCCCTTATGGCAGGCCATCGATCAGGATAGTCGTTTCTATTTTGTTCATAGCTATTATGTTGAACCTGCACAGCAGGAGGTTGTCTTGGGTACGACGAACTATACCCAGACCTTTACTTCGGTAATTGGCAGGGGCAATGTCTTCGCCACCCAGTTTCATCCGGAAAAAAGCCAGCATGCCGGCTTA
>CAZYTT010000003.1:12161-25099 GCA_964650235.1 uncultured Gammaproteobacteria bacterium
TATTTTCTACTGATCCGGTTGCGATGGCTGAGCGCTGGGTTGAGGCAGGTGCCGAGCGGTTGCATATGGTGGATCTGGATGGTGCGCTCAGCGGGCGTCCTGTCAACGCCGAGGTCATCCATCGTATTGCCGAGGCCTTTCCTCATCTGCCTATTCAGGTCGGTGGTGGCATTCGTGATGATGATACGATACAAAGTTATCTTGATGCAGGGGTAAACTATGCCATTATTGGTACCAGTGCAGTCAATCAACCCCATTTTGTAGCTGACGTCTGTCTTGAATTTCCCGGCCATATCATCGTCGGTCTTGATGCCCGTGATGGTAAAGTGGCGATTGATGGCTGGTCAAAATTATCCCATCATGATGTCGTTGATCTTGCACAACACTTTGAACGTGATGGCGTTGAGGCGATTATATATACGGATATCAGTCGCGACGGAATGATGCAGGGTGTTAATGTTGAAGCTACTGTGCAATTAGCCAGGGCAATTTCCATTCCGGTTATTGCCTCCGGTGGTGTTACCAATATGGCTGATATAGAGGCATTACAGGCCGTATCTGGTGAAGGTATTATTGGTGCCATAATTGGGCGCGCCCTGTATGAAGGGACGCTTGATTTCGCCGAATGTCAGAAGTGCGTGAGTGGCTAAACGGAGCAGATAAATGGGATTGGCGCGGCGGATAATTCCCTGTCTGGATGTGGATAAGGGGCGTGTGGTCAAGGGGGTTCGCTTTGTCGATATCCGTGACGCCGGTAATCCTGTTGAGATTGCCCGAATCTATGATGAGCAGGGTGCGGATGAGCTGGTATTTCTTGATATTACGGCCAGTTCTGAAGACCGGGAGACCATAGTGCATGTGGTGGAAGAGGTCGCCAATCAGGTATTTATCCCGCTGACGGTGGGTGGTGGTATTCGCGAACTGGCGGATATCCAACGGATGTTGCTGGCTGGTGCTGATAAGGTCGCCATCAATACTGCTGCCGTGTTTGACCCTGAGTTTGTCCGTCGAGCGGCGGAGCGTTTTGGCTCACAGTGTATTGTTGTGGCGGTGGATGCCAAGAGCGTGCATCAGCCAGGCGAGCAGCCGCGGTGGGAGATATTTACCCACGGTGGTCGCAAATCGACCGGCATCGATGTGCTGGAATGGGTGCAGCGGATGGCGGATTATGGCGCTGGTGAAATATTATTGACCAGTATGGATCGTGATGGCACCCGTGATGGTTACGATCTGCCCTTGTCCCAGGCCGTCTGTGCTGCCGTCTCTATCCCGGTGATTGCCTCAGGCGGTGTCGGTGGCCTTGAACACTTGGTCGATGGTGTTCTTGATGGCAAGGCAGATGCCGTACTCGCTGCCAGTATCTTTCATTTTGGTGAGCATACTGTGGGTGAGGCCAAGGCCTTTATGCAGGCCCGTGGTGTTGAGGTTCGACTATGACAGGGTGTTTCTAAGTGGCTACTGATTGGCAGGATGAGATTCGCTGGAATAATGCTGGGTTAATCCCGGTCATCGCCCAGGAATATCCGATAGGTGACGTGCTGATGTTGGCATGGATGAATCGGGAGGCCTTGCGGTTGACTCTCGAGAGTGGTCAGGCAGTCTACTGGTCGCGCTCGCGTCAAAGCCTGTGGCGTAAGGGTGAGACCTCCGGGCATGTGCAACAGGTTCGGGATATTCGACTGGACTGTGATAGTGATGCCCTGTTACTGAAAGTAGAGCAGCAAGGAGGCATTGCCTGTCACACAGGACGCAAGAGCTGTTTTTATAAGCAGTTTCAGGCGGGTCAATGGCAGGATGTAGAACCTGTTCTGAAAGAAGCCAGTGATATCTATAACGGAAAATGAGGCTGGAGAGGGTATTGAGATGACGTCTATAAATCAGGATGAGGTCCTGTCTGCCCTTGCGGATACGCTGGAGCAGCGTATCACAGCTGATGCATCCCAATCCTACGTGGCCCAGTTAAATGCCCGGGGCCTGGATGTGATATTGAAAAAAGTCGGCGAAGAGGCGACTGAGACTATCATTGCCGCCAAGGGCAGTGATAACGAGGCGCTGGTCTATGAGGTGGCCGATCTGTGGTTTCATACCCTGGTATTGCTGGCCCATAAAGGCCTGAGACCGGAACAGATCCTGGCTGAACTGCAGCGGCGGATGGGGACATCGGGGCTGGTTGAAAAAGCGGCACGCAACAGCGAATGATTCTGTCTCGTGTTAGACTACATTTAATTTGAATCAGGCAGATAATTTTAGTTGCGATTTGGCCTGCTCTAGCAGCTAATCTACCGATAAAAAACTGGAGAGAGATATGGGTATTAGTTTATGGCAATTGCTGATTATCCTGGCGATTGTATTATTGCTGTTTGGTACTAAAAAACTGCGTAGTATCGGTGGTGATTTAGGTGGTGCCGTCAAAGGTTTTCGTAGTGCAATGGACCAGGATGGTAAACCGGAGGCCAGGGTGGACAATGATCAGCTCAATCATGATGACGACCAACGCATCATTGAAGGTGAAGTCAAATCGGAAGAAAAAGATAAGGTCTGATCATTCTACCTATGTGTTGTCTGACGGTGGGCCTGTGTCATGTTTGATATTGGTTTTTGGGAGATTGTCGTCATTGCGGTCGTTGCCTTGCTGGTGGTCGGGCCCAATGAATTTCCAACGCTGGTGCGAAACATTGGTCGCTGGCTGGGGAAGATCAGGAGCTTTGTTAGCGAAACAAAATCTGATCTGGACCGTGAATTTCGCAAGGCCGATGAGCTTAAGCAGTTGTTGACCAAAGAGGCTGAGCTTGCCAGGCTGCATGAA
This sequence comes from uncultured Gammaproteobacteria bacterium, assembly GCA_964650235.1. GTDB lineage: Bacteria > Pseudomonadota > Gammaproteobacteria > SZUA-140 > SZUA-140 > CAZYTT01. The sequence continues at coordinate 14,968 of CAZYTT010000003.1, forward strand.
CAGGTAGATGCCCGCACGATTAAACCAGTTAACGATGAAAGTAAGTCTTCAGCTCAGCGTGTTAGCTCGATAGGCACTACCGACACTAATAAAGCTGGCACCGATAGTGTCGAATTCAGCAATGCTGAATCCAATGCTGAGTCTAATAATGCTCAATCTAATATAGAACAACAGTCCAGGCGAAGAACGGCAGAAGATGGCCCAGCCGAATAAATATCCACCGGACTCGGGTCAACCGCTAATTGCGCATCTGGTTGAACTGAGAACGCGATTGTTGCGTATCCTGGTGGCGGTGCTGGTAGTGTTTTTATTGATGTTTCCATTCGCCAACGAGTTATACGCGTTGCTGGCCGAGCCGCTATTAGTTCATTTACCCGAGGGCGGGTCAATGATTGCTACTGAGGTAGCCTCACCCTTTCTTGCGCCTTTCAAGTTTACCCTGGTGTTATCATTTTTTGTGGCCATACCCATGGTCCTGTATCAGGTCTGGGCCTTTATTGCCCCGGGTCTGTATCGTAATGAGCGCCGGCTGATCTTGCCCCTGTTATTTTCCAGTACCCTGTTGTTCTATGCCGGTATGGCCTTCGCCTACTTTGTGGTCTTCCCGCTGGTGTTTGAGTTTTTGATTGGGGTGGCACCGTCAGGGGTGACTGTAATGACCGATATTACAAAGTATCTGGAGTTTGTACTGAAGCTTTTTTTTGCCTTCGGCATGGCCTTTGAGGTCCCAATTGCAACCATTGTGCTGGTATGGACTGGAGTTACTACACCGCAGGCCATGATAGCCAAACGGCCCTATGTGATTGTTGCTGCCTTTGTTATTGGTATGCTCTTGACGCCACCGGATATGATTTCCCAGACCTTGCTGGCAGTGCCTATGTGGATTCTATTTGAGGCCGGTGTCTTTTTTTCCCGATTCTTTGTTGCCAGTAACGATCATGACTCGGTTGATGAAGATCTTGAAGGCGATGATGAACGCCAGCCCCGGGCGTAACTCGGTCACCTCCTCGTCTGTCCAGGTTAAAGGTTTCCTGCTGCTGGCTATGGGGCCAGGTTGTTTGGCCTGATCCCCACTGTTGCTTTTATATTGACAGATTCACTGTTGCGTATAATCCCCAGAGTAATGACGCTGTTGGGCTCGAATTGACTGATACGGTTTAGGGCATCATTGCTATTTTTAATGGCCTTGCCGTTGATGGTCGTGACGATATCGCCAGTCCTGAGACCGGCCTTATCGGCGGGCCCCTGACGTAAAACCCCGGCAATTATCATCCCCTGTAATGAATCAAAACTAAAGGACTCGGCCAGTTCTGGTGTTAGGGGCTGGATCTCGATGCCAAGCCAGCTGCGTGTCACATTGCCTTTTTCTATTAACTGCGTTAAGACGTTTTGGGCCATGTTGCTGGGGATGGCAAATCCAATCCCCTGGGAGCCACCACTGCGGGAATAGATGGCGGTATTAATCCCAATTAGTTCACCCCGGGAATTAATCAGGGCGCCGCCCGAATTGCCAGGATTAATGGCCGCATCGGTCTGGATGAAATTCTCATAGGTAGAGAGGCCGAGATGATTTCGTCCAGTGGCACTAATAATTCCCTGAGTGACGGTCTGGCCGACACCAAAGGGGTTACCAATGGCAAGCGCGAGGTCGCCGACCCGCAGCCGGTCTGAATCACCCAGGACAATGCTGTGTAGTCCTTCGAGGTCTATCTGTAGCACAGCCACATCAGTGTCGGGGTCAGTACCAATTACAGTGGCTATAGCGCTGCGACCATCATTGAGGGCGACGACTATCTCATCCGCCCCATCAATGACATGGTTGTTGGTGAGGATATATCCCTGATCACTAATTATGACGCCTGAGCCCAGGTTGGTCTGCTGTTCGCTCTGGTTGGGGCGGTTGCCAAAAAATCGCTGAATGACAGGGTCGTCAAAGAATGGGTGGCGTCGAAGAGGGCTGGTCTTGGTCGTGTGAATATTAACAACGGCGTTGTTAGCACTCTCGATGGCGTCGGCATAGGACTGTACTGACGGGGTAGTTGTCGATGTCGTTGCTGCCTGTTTAATTTCTACTACAGGTTTACTGTTGAACGGGTCTAGCCTGGTAAACAGGATGACGGCTAGTCCAATGATAATGCCCACTGAAATGCCTTGAATAAAATAGGGCAGTAGCTTTCGTAGCATTCAATACTCTCCGGTTTGCATGATAAGTTGGGGAAGATATAACGCTTCAGGCGCTGTATATAAGTGGCTAATTAGGATCATAAACCTCAATCGTTAGTATGGTGCAGGTCAGCAAATATACTATCGTATTAGAATTTAGCCTAGTATACGCATAGAAGATAACAGGTGACAGGGCGCTGATGCGATGAGGAGAAAAATGTGGTGGTAAGGGATGAGCTGGTTGAGTATCTAGCAGGTTTGTTGGGCATTGATCAATTTGATGACTATGCGCCCAATGGTCTGCAGGTTGAGGGTCGTGGCGAGGTTAAGCATATTGTGGGCGGGGTAACCGCTAGCCAGGCCTTGATTGATGCGGCGGTGGAGCGAGAAGCTGACGCCCTGCTGGTTCATCATGGATTTTTCTGGCGTGGTGAAAATCCGTGTATTGTCGGTATGAAGCGACGTCGAATACAGGCCCTGCTGGATGCGGGCATCAATCTGCTGGCTTACCATCTGCCGCTTGATGCCCATAAGGCGCTTGGTAATAATGTTCAATTAGGCCAACGGCTTGGTTTAAAGGTGCTGGGAAGTTACGGTCAGCCTGTCCCCCTCGTCCTTTATGGTGAACTGGAACAGCCGCTATCCAGCGATGAATTTTGTCAGCAGATTGCTACCGTTTTAAAGCGCCAGCCATTACATATTACTACGCATGCCAGGACCATCAACAAGGTGGCCTGGTGTACGGGTGCTGCGCAATCGTATTTTGAGTCTGCAGCAGCAGTAGGGGTCGATGCCTTTATAACGGGAGAGATCTCCGAGCAGTGTACCCACATTGCTCGCGAGTTAGGCATAGATTTTTTTGCCGCAGGGCATCATGCAACAGAACGTTATGGTGTTATGGCATTAGGTGAGCATTTAAGTCAACAGTTTGGTTTAACATTTGAATTTGTTGATATTGATAACCCAGTTTAACCAAAATAGCGGCTTTCATTAAGGTTGGCAATGACGGTTTCTGTTGCCGGCTAGTAATCATTGAATGGGTTGTCAATAAGCAAAAGTACCGCATTTTTTTGTGTTTTTTTTCATCTCTTGAATGATTGAGTGGGTTTTTATCATTGACACGATTGTGTGTCTTGTTTAGCATGGCGGCTCGTGCGCTAGATACGAATATTAAAATAATATGGGTTACGGGCGGCAGCGTATTTTACTGACTTGTTTCGTGACCAGGCTGTCAGATTCAACTTGACTGCTAAACACGGGGACTATTACGCATTTTCATAACACTGGGATATGGGGTCTGTGGCTCAATAATCCCAATGGTATTGGCGTTGTAGTGAACTGAATCCTTTAAAGACAGGAATGAGAGGGAGATGTCAGTTACTCAGCATATTAAATCAGGGCGTTCGGCGTCCTGCGGCTTGAAGCAAGACAAGCAGGAGCGTCGGGTTTCAAGTCCGTTAGTCTTCGTCATTTTCTCTATTGCGTTACTTTTTTCTCTGGTAGCGAATGCCGAGGTCCCAGGCGCAGTTGCACCCAAAGGGACTTATGACGGCAAAGACGTAGAGCAACCGATTGAATTCCCGCACAACACCCACGCCAAAATCAACGGCATTAACTGTATGTACTGCCACACATATGCTCGTCGGAGTAAAGTGGCCGGTATCCCACCAACCAGTAAATGTATGGGTTGTCATAGCGTTATCGCGACTGACAAAGACCGCATCAAGAAGCTGACTGAATACTGGGAAAACAATACGCCACCAAAATGGAAGAAGGTCCATGATGTTCCGGACTTTGTTCATTTTACCCATGAAAAGCACTTAAGACGGTTCGTGTTCAATAATGACGATATGCCGGTAGAGCGTGTATCTGAGGTGTGCGCATTCTGTCATGGTGAAGTCAAAGAAATGACTGTTGCCAAAAAGAATAAGCCGTTGAACATGGGCTTTTGTCGTGAGTGTCATGAAGCCAATAACGGGCCTTTCGATTGTTGGAAATGCCATAAATAACTTGATGACACGTGATGCCGTCGTGCATTGCGTGATGAATACAGGATGAGACAGGTATGAGTCTGGATAAAGTCAAGCGTAGAGATTTTCTAAAGATATTGGGTTGGGGTGGCGCCGGAGCGACATTGGCAGGTTGTGATATGCCAACCACCGTAACGCTGGAGGAAGGTAAGGAAGAGGTTGTCTCTTATCTGGCCCCGGAAGAATATGTAATCCCTGGTATAGGCGTCTGGTATGCTTCCACCTGCCAGCAGTGTGCGGCGGCCTGTGGTGTCCATGGTCGCGTTCGTGAAGGGCGGGTACTGAAGCTCGAAGGTAACCCGGATTCAGCAGTAAATAGTGGCGGGTTGTGTCAGATGGGACAATCTGGCCTGCAGGCTCACTATAACCCCGATCGTATTACCACGCCGATGGCCCGAAAGGGTGGCGCCTTATCCCCCGTAAGCTGGGAAGAGGCCCTGGCCATGGTTGAAGAAAAGACCGGGTCTAAATCAGGGCTTGATGGTAAACGCAGTGCCTGGGTAACCGGAAGTGTTAGTGGTCATCAATCAGTATTAGTAGATGCCCATCTGGCATCAATGGGTTCTGATAAACATTTTACTCAGGAAGTTGTTAATGATGCCGTTTGGCGTCAGGTCTGTACTGACCTGTTGGGTGTAGAGAATCCTCGTCTCCGTGTCGACAAGGCTGCAGTGATTTTATCGTTTGGTGCGGATTTCCTTGGTACCTGGGGCTCGCCAGTCCATTATTCAGCAGAATATAGTGAATTTAGAAATTCACCTCGCGGGACACTGGTTCAGGTTGAACCAAAAATGACCCTGACTGGTGGTAGTGCCGATCTGTGGTTGCCGGCTCGTCCAGGCACCGAAGGCGTATTTGCCCTGGGATTGGCTAATGAGCTGATGAATGCGCACGGTATAGATAATCTGCCCGCTCAGTATAAGAGTATGATCAAGGCCTATAACCTCAACCGGGTTGCTGAAGAGACTGGTCTATCTGCTGGGCACATTCGCCGTGTTGCCCTGTTATTAAAAGAACGTTCGCCAAGCCTAGTTATAGCCGGCGCATCGGCTCAGGGTCATGAGCATGGCTATCAATGTGTAGCTGCAGCCATGATGCTGAATATTATGCTGGGTAATATTGGTAAGACAGTTGAGGCCGGGGCCGAGGTTCCATTCAGTCAAATGCATGCCAATGTCGGTAATAGCCACGGCCTGCTGGACTTTGCTGATAATGTCTCCAAAGGCAACCTGGACGTCGTCTTTTTCTATGGTGCGAATCCAGTCTATACAGCGCCTGATGCGTTAAATCTGAGTGACAATCTTTCCAAGATTGGTTTTAAAGTAGCATTGTCTCAGTTTGAGGATGAAACCACAGCCCAGGCTGACCTGGTATTGCCATTGCTGTCTGCCCTTGAAGACTGGGGTACTCATGTCTCGCCAGTGCAGACCGGGGTAAGTGAGATTAGTATCCAGCAACCTTTAATGGAAAGATTGCATCCAGAGACGCGTGGGTTTGGTGATATCCTGCTCACGTTGCTTAAAATGCGTAAGAGTAATGCCTACTCTGGTTTTGATGACTATTATGCCTATCTGCGCGATGCCATCAATAATCTGCCAGCAGGTAGTAAAACAAACTCAAGTACTGATGACTGGGCTGCTGCCCTGCAGTCAGGACTATTGGCTGTTAACGGTAAGCGCCAGAAGATCTCTACCAGCACTGTATCGCTCGATATGCCTGGCGTTGGCGATAACCAGCAGTATCCGCTGACATTGATCCCTTCTGCTCGGCTAGGACTCTGGGATGGCCGTCATGCTAACCTGCCTTGGTTGCAGGAGGCCCCGGATCAGATTACCAAGATCGTCTGGGATTCATGGGCTGAATTGCATCCAAAGACAGCAGCACGTCTGGGGATTAAGCAGGGCGATAAGATCAAGATCAGCTCAAGTAATGGTTCGATTGAGGCCAATGTCTATATCTACAAAGGTATCAGTGAACATGCTGTGGCGGTTCCTCTGGGCCAAGGTCACGAAGGTTTTGGCCGTTATGCCAATGGTATCGGTGTTAACCCATTGACGATCCTAAATCCGCTTAAGGATAAGAAGACAGGTGAGCTTGCTATGTTTTCTACCCGCGTTTCAATTAGTGCGGCGGGGGCAGGCGGTGAACTGGTCAGAATAGGTGGTAGTGAGACTCAAGTTGGACGGAAGCTGGTAGCAACAGTTACTGCTGACGTGTTTGAGCGTACAGAAGGAGGCGCTTGATGTCGCTTAAAAATATATTCGAAGATTGGTCTAAATATCGTCGCGGACGTGAAGAAGGCGGCTTCCATGACTATGAGCATATGTGGGGTATGGCAATAGACCTGGACAAATGTACGGGCTGTAATGCCTGTTCTGTTGCCTGTTATGCCGAGAATAACCTGGCCGTTGTAGGCAAGGAACGTATGGGCAAGGGTCAGGGTATGCACTGGCTGAGGCTGGAGCGCTACTGGGATGAACCCGACTTGGGTGAGTCAACGGTTGCGGACTACCAGTTCCATGGCGCCAGCTTTGTTCCTATGATGTGTCAACAGTGTAATGCTGCAACCTGTGAGCCTGTTTGTCCAGTTGCAGCGACTTATCACACACCTGACGGCCTGAATGCCCAGGTCTATAACCGCTGTATCGGTTCACGTTATTGTTCAAACAACTGTCCTTACCGTCTTCGGTATTTCAATTTCTATTCTTATTACGAAGAATCATGGCCTGCACCACTACATATGCAGCTAAACCCTGATCTGTCAGTACGTGATAAGGGTGTGATGGAGAAATGTACATTCTGTATTCAGCGTATTCGCACGGGTAAGGATGCTGCTCAGCGAGAAGGTCGTCAGCTGGTGGATGGTGATGTGAATACAGCCTGTGCCCAGAGTTGTCCGACCAAGGCGATTACATTTGGTGACATGCTCAAGATGTATGACCCGAGCAAGAAGGTAGCTGATAGTAAGACAGCGGGCCTGTGGCGCAAACATCAGGTTGAGTTAGGCAAGACCAAACAGAACAAACAGAATGCTGATCTACGTGGTTACAGGATACTGGAAGGTCTAAATACCGATCCAAGCGTTATGTACCTGGAGAGGGTAAGAGACGTATAAGTTTGTAACGCGTTTGAATAGACACGTGCAAAATATAGTGTCCTGTTTGAATGTTTTTGAACCGGATCTGTAAGATAATGAAAATATGGAATGGGTGTTGATATGCCAACCAAAGATATTAATGAAGATATAAAGTGGGCACAGATTAATAAAGACGTGCTCAGGTCTATGGAAAATCCCCGCATGGGATACTGGGTAGCGATTGCAGTTTGCTTGATAATGCTATCTTTTGCTGTAGGCGCAGAAATTTATCAGTATAACGTTGGTATGGGGCCATCAAATTTAAACTGGCCACATATGTGGGACTTGTACATAGCAACATTTATTTTCTGGATTGGCATGAGTCATTCAGGTACGTTATTGTCTGCTATTCTGCATATTATCCAGGCCGATTGGCGTAAGCCGATTTATCGCTTCGCAGAAGCGATGACCACATTCACGTTGTTGACAGCTGGTCTGTTCCCAATTATCCATCTGGGGCGTCTGTGGAATATGTATTGGGTATTACCCTATTTCTCGGATCGTGGAATCTGGCCAAACTTTCGATCTCCACTAGTCTGGGACGCATTTGCGATCAGTACCTACCTAACTTCTTCGGCCCTATTCCTTTTTATCGGTATGATTCCCGATCTGTCAATCTGTCGTGATAATGCCCGCGGCTGGAGAAAGAAGCTCTATACTGTGCTGTCACTCGGCTGGCGTGGTGATGATCGTCAATGGCGTAATTTCCGCAAGACCTATATGTTGATGGCCTGCTTCCTGATTCCTCTGGCGGTATCGGTACACTCGATCGTATCGGCTGACTTTGCGATGTCGATCATGCCCGGCTGGCACGTAACGACATTTCCTCCCTACTTTGTAGCAGGTGCCCTTTATTCAGGTTGTGCGGCAATTATTACTTTGTTTATCCTGCTTCGATATTTCTTCCGTTTCGAGCAGTACATGACTATGCCGATCCTGGACAAAACCTGTAAGTTGACATTTGCGATAGCAATGGTCTGGACTTACCTGAATCTGATTGAGTTCAGCTCAATCTGGTATGGCCATGATGAGGTTGGTAAAGAATTATTGTTGGCTAAATTTAACGGTCCATATTCTCCATACTTCTGGGCTATGTTGTTCTTAGGGTCGGTACTGCCATTTACTCTGGCGTTTGAAAAGATTCGCAACAACATTCCTGCCCTATTTGTCATATCGCTGTTGCTGAATGTGGGTATGTGGCTGGAACGCTGGATGATCGTAACGCCAACATTATCACTTTCTTATCACCCATTTGCATTTGATGTTATGTGGCCAGGATGGGTTCAATGGTTCATCGTATTTGGTAGTTTTGGTTGGTTCGGTTTACTGTTCCTTGTCTTTGTTAAAATCGTACCGTCCGTTTCTATGTACGAAGTGAAGGAAATGATTTTCCATCGGCGTCATCTTGCTAACAAGGACATTGCTACTGTAATGCACAGAAGGGCAAGTGATAGTTCAACTGCTACAGAAACGCCAGGTTAATAAGGAGCACGATGATGAAGAAATACCATATGCTTGGTTTGTTCAGTAACTTTGATGAAGCCTTTACGGCAATATCAGATATCCGTCATTACAAAGTACCTGGCGTATCAGTTGATGATGTGACTTTAATCTCGCCTATCGAGCATCCTGAAATTGAGGAAGTACTGGGTGATCGTCCAGCACATGTGCCAAAGTTCACCTTATTTGGTGCCCTGTTTGGTAGTAGTGCGGGCTTTCTATTTTTAGCGGCAGCACAGGCTAATTTCACCGTACAACCACAAGGCGGTAAACCGGTAATTGCGATTCCTACGAATATAGTGCTTAGCTATGAAATGCTTATTATGGCCGCAGTCCTGTGTACTGTGACAGGGTTCCTGTTAGGCGCACGACTGCTACGTAAGAGAAAGGCACTTTATTCTGAGGCTGTAGCGATTGATCAGGTCGGTATTGAGATGGAAGTGGAAGAAAAATATCTTGAACCACTGAAGGAATTGTTCAGGGAACATAAGGTATTGGAGATTCGTGAAGAGGTGGCTAAATGAGATTTTTGATTGTAATGATGGCGGCCCTGATACCTGCATCAGCTATGGCATGGCCATGGTCGACAGATATGATGAATCAGCCCAGCATTAAGCCTCAGGAAGGCCAGATGTGGGACTTCCCTAAACGTTCTGTACCTGTTCAGGGTTTTGCTACAAAGGTGGCCAATAGAGATGAGGCCAAGCCGTTAAAAAATCCTTTCAAGGCAACTGCAGCCTCGATCAAACAGGGTAAAACGCTGTTCAAGATCTATTGCTCCGCCTGTCATGGCATGACGGGTAAGGCCGACTCGCCAGTCTCGCCTAAGATTGGTGCAATAAGCCTTGTAGACAGTTATGTCCAGGAAACACTGACGGAAGGCTGGATCTGGGGAACAATAACGTTTGGTAGTTATGTTATGCCGGCCTATGGCATTCCATCTGACAAGCCTGGTTCTAACGGCAAGCGGTTAGGTTCAAATGATCTGTCTGTTGAAGAACGTTGGCATGTTGTTAACTACGTTAGGAACGGGCTGGTAAGTGACAGTCAGAAGACAACTGTAGCAGGCATGTAAGTCATTACATGATGCTTATTAATACAAGAGGTTAAGAGACAGATGGAAGAGCATTTTTTTTGGCCAGTTCTGACAACAAATTTTCTGTTTACGCTTTATCTTGCATTGGGTGGCGTAACTTTTTCTGCGGTGCTTCACCTATGTAATGGTCAGTGGCGTTTTCAAGTGCGGCACCTTGCCTGTGCACTGTCTGTGCTATTTCCCATTGCTGGTGTGTTGTTGTTAGTG
>CAZYTT010000003.1:25199-37346 GCA_964650235.1 uncultured Gammaproteobacteria bacterium
TGGCATAGTGCGAGTTATGCGGCCTACTTTTTTCAGAGCAATTTTCACATGTTTCTGGCCTTTTTTACTATCCTGCTGTTCTTTTTGAATAAATCAGGGACTTTGACCAGGCCATTTGAGGGATACATCTTTAATTTCATGGCCCAGTTTATGCTGGGGATGACTATACTGTGGACATATCTGTATTTCACCCAATATCTGATTATGTGGTATGGACGATTTCCAGCTGAAATGGGACGTTATGACGGCATGATGTTAGGCAGTTTTGCCACTATGTGGTGGACCTTCCTGGCGTGTAAGTTCATTATCCCATTCTGTACGTTTGTTATTACACCAAACAGACACAACCCGGTCATTATTACGATTGTGGCCTGCTTTATAGTCTTTGGTTCGTGGTTAGAACGCTATACCTGGATTGCTGGTTCAGTTAATGTCGAGCACCATCAATTACCGATGTCATCGCTCTTTGATATCGTAGCAACAGTCGTGGTTATTGGCGTATGTTATGTTGCTGTGAAGTGGTCCCTGACCCGTTATGGTCTGATTCAGCGTAGTAGTTCCTGATCGATCATAATGACTTCAGCATTAAGAAAGGGAGGCTTTTGCCTCCCTTTCTTTTTCTAAATATTAAGATTAATGCCCCCGGCATAGTTCTTTAACCAGCCTAGGATTTTTTTGCTGACATGTCTTGTCAACCCGTTAAAATCATTATCTGCACCGGTAATTGTTAACTGGGTGTAGACAGTACGTCCAGTCTGACGTTCCTGGGCAACCCTGGTCTCGTTCAGTTGCGCGACTCGTTCAGAGAGTTTTTCCTTGATGGATTCCTGATTGGCCTGTTTGGATGCCTCCATTCTATCACTAGCGCTATTAATAACATTTATATGATCCTGGCTACCGTAGATATCGAGAATGGGCAGGGTAATCCTTGCGAGTGAGCTGGGACTGTATATCCAGCTTTCTTGATAGTGATACCCAGTCATACTAATGCCTATAAGGGCATTGATCTCACCATTATTGTTCTTGGCGAGAAAATTGGCGCCTGCAGCTGCCCCAATTCCCTTGCCTATGATGATGATGTTTTTACTGCCCTTGTTCATTATAAAGTTTATAGCCGCTGTCAGACGCGTATTAATTTCACCCTCCATGTCAATATAGTCATAAATTGAACTACTCGATTCATCTAATAAGGGTAGTTGTAGTGCCAGCGTTGTCCAACCAAACTGGGGTAACATCGTTCTGAGCTGACGCATGATGCCGCTGGCATTGACCGAGTCATTGAGTGAGGGGAGAAGAATGGCCGTGCCTTTTTCAGCGATGGAAAGTTCCTTGTCAAATATAGCTAGAAATTTCCCTGAACTTGTATTCAGCCATACCGGATTGCCCTGACTAATTTGAGTACTGACAGTCTGAGATAGTTGCTGTTCGTTTGCCGCAGAAACTGGTGTTGACTGACCAGCACAAATTATCAGCACGCTGGCGCATACTGAGAACTGCTTCATAAGCTGTGATTTAAGGCCGTTCATAGACTTGAATAGCGGCACTTATACTGGCTGACTGAGTAAAAACTGCACTGTTAGTCATTCCTGGGCATAATCTTACAGTGAAAACGTGTAAAACTGACTAAAATCAGTTAAAGTTTCATCCTTTGCCCTAGGCATTCTGAATACCCAATTAAGAGGACGGTCATGAAAGATTTCATCATTGCGCCATCAATACTGTCGGCAAATTTTGCGCGTTTAGGCGAAGAGGTGGACAATGTGCTCGCCGCTGGTGCTGACATTGTTCATTTTGATGTCATGGATAACCACTATGTGCCGAATTTGACCATTGGTCCGCTGGTCTGTGAGGCGCTAAGAAAACACGGTGTAACTGCCGATATCGATGTTCATTTAATGATCAAGCCTGTTGATCGTATTGTCCCTGACTTTATCAAGGCCGGCGCCTCCTATATTACCTTTCATCCTGAGGCCAGTGATCATGTTGATCGGACACTGCAGATGATCCACGAGGGGGGGTGTAAGGCTGGTCTGGTGTTTAATCCGGCAACGCCACTCGATGTATTAAAATATGTAATCGATAAGGTTGATATGGTGTTATTGATGTCTGTTAACCCTGGTTTTGGCGGTCAGAGTTTTATTCCCACTGCACTGGATAAGTTACGTGAGGCCCGGAAGATTATTGATGCAAGTGGTCGTGACATCCGTCTTGAGATTGATGGTGGTGTTAAGGTTGATAACATTCGTGAGATAGCCGCAGCGGGTGCAGATACCTTTGTTGCTGGCTCAGCTATCTTTAATACGGATGACTACAAGGCGACTATTGATGCCATGCGGTCTGAGTTAGCCAAATCGCGGTCTTGATAGCCCGATAACGGCCTACAATATTGAGTTGAATATTCTATGAGCTTACACAAACCGGCACTGGCACTGATAGACCTGGATGGTACATTGGTTGATTCTGTGCCTGACCTCGCCCTGTGTGTTGATCAAATGATGGCCCAGCTTGGACGCCCACCACGTGGTGAGCAGGCCGTACGCGCCTGGATTGGGAATGGGGTGCCAGTGCTTGTGCGTCGTGCCCTGGTTGGCGCTGTTGATGGTGAGGCTGACCCTGACGAATATGAACGTGCCCTGGCTATATATCTCAAATTGTATGAGAAGAATGTCTGTGTTGAGAGTCGACCCTATCCGGGCGTCATAGATGGATTGGAACAGCTAAAGGCTTTAGGTTGTCGACTGGGTTGTGTTACCAATAAGGCGGCTCGTTTTACCGAGCCACTGCTGGATAAGCTGGATCTCAGTCGCTTTTTCGAGATTATTGTAAGTGGTGATACCCTGACGAAAAAGAAGCCTGATCCTGCGCCGTTGCTATATGCGGCGGAGCAGTTAGGTATCTCACCTGAGCATTCGCTTATGGTGGGTGACTCCATGCATGATGTTGATGCCGGTCGCGCGGCCGGTTTTCAGGTGGCCTGCGTTAGTTACGGCTACAATCATGGTCATGCCATCGATGATAGTAATCCGGATGCGGTGATCGATTCGTTGACAGCACTTCCGGTACTGTTTAAAGAATAGGTAATGGTTTTCAGGTAGTCGGCTTTTGTTTGCGACTCAGTGCTTCATGAGATAGTTGATGTCAATCAGCGTAGAACAATTTTCCCAACTGGTTAGTCAAGGGTATAACAGGATCCCCGTCACTCGCGAGGTCTTTGCTGACCTCGACACCCCGCTCAGTGTCTATATGAAACTGGCCAGGGGTCCCTATTCATATCTATTTGAGTCAGTACAGGGTGGGGAAAAATGGGGCCGCTACTCTATTATTGGCCTGCCCTGTCAGACGCGTATTCAGGTACGGGGTCAGACGATTACCCTGTGCCAAGGTGGTCGGCAGGAAACTATTGAGATCAGCGATCCATTGAACTGGATAGCTCACTATCAACAACAGTTTCAAGCGCCGGAATTAGACGACCTGCCGCGCTTTAGCGGTGGGCTGGTTGGTTATTTTGGCTATGACACGGTGCGTTACATAGAACCACGGTTGATGCCCTGCCCACACCCGGATCCACTTGATACCCCTGATATTCTGTTAATGGTGTCTGACGAGCTGGTTGTCTTTGATAACCTGGCAGGCAAATTACAGATCATCTTATATCTGGACCCGAAGGGTACGGGTTATGACCCGCAAGCCACCTGGGAAAAGGGACAAGACCGGCTGGATCAGCTGGAGCAACAGTTGTTGCAGGGCCTGCCTGCTGAGACCAAACGCCCCGGATTATCTCGTTCTGGACAGGAAGGACAGGCAATCACGAGTCAGCAGTGGGAGGATCGCTTTGATTCCGCCTTTGGTCGGGCCGAGTTTGAGTCAGCAATTGAGCGATTAAAGGAATATATTTTAGATGGCGATATCATGCAGGCTGTGTTATCCCAGCGCCTGAGTATCCCTTTTCAAGCAGAGTCACTTGATCTGTATCGGGCCTTGCGGGGACTGAACCCGTCACCCTATATGTATTTCCTCGACCTTGATGACTTCCAGATTGTGGGTTCTTCACCCGAGATTCTGACTCACCTTGAAGACGGTGTGGTAACAGTACGCCCGATCGCTGGTACCCGGCCACGAGGTGAAAATGAGGCCGCCGATCTGGCCCTGGAACAGGATCTGTTGGCAGACCCCAAAGAACTGGCTGAACACCTGATGCTGATTGACCTGGGTCGTAATGACGTCGGTCGAATTGCTGAGACCGGTACTGTCGAGTTAACCGAGAAAATGATTGTAGAGCGTTATTCTCATGTCATGCATATTGTTTCAAATGTCTGTGGTCGGTTAAAACTAGGTATGAGTGCTATGGATGCGTTGAAGGCAACATTCCCTGCCGGAACGGTCAGTGGTGCACCGAAGGTTAGGGCTATGGAGATCCTGGATGAACTGGAACCCATCAAACGGGGAATCTATTCCGGTGCAGTTGGCTATCTCGGCTGGAACGGAAATATGGACACTGCCATAGCGATACGTACAGCCGTTATCAAAGATGGGCGACTCAATGTGCAGGTGGGTGCGGGTATCGTTGCCGATTCCATCCCTGCCAATGAGTGGGATGAGACAATGAATAAGGGTCGGGCGATGTTTCGTGCGGCTGAAATGGTCAGTGGTGGCATTAACAGTTGATGGGTGGGCATATGAGCGTATCAGGGCAGTAATATGTTATTGATGATCGATAACTACGATTCATTTACCTATAATCTGGTGCAGTATTTCGCTGAACTGGGTTGTGATGTGCAGGTGCATCGAAATGACCAGATCGATATTGCGACGATTGAAAAATTACGGCCGCAGCAACTGGTGATATCCCCCGGCCCCTGTAATCCGGATAAGGCGGGTATCTCCCTGGAGGCCATCAGGCATTTCAGTGGCCGCCTGCCGATTCTGGGTGTCTGTCTGGGACATCAAAGTATAGGCCAGGCCTTTGGGGGCCATGTTATTCATGCCAAGGCAATCATGCATGGTAAGACCTCGCGGGTATTACACAATGATAAAGGTGTTTTTCACCAGTTGCCCAATCCCTTTACTGCTACTCGTTATCACTCTCTTGTACTTGAGCAGGATAGCCTGCCAGCGTGCCTTGAAGTGACGGCATGGACCGAGAATGAAGATGGCAGTATTGATGAGATAATGGGCGTTCGGCATCGTGACATGGTGGTCGAAGGGGTTCAGTTTCATCCCGAGTCGATCTTGACTGAACATGGCCATGCCTTGCTGAAAAACTTTCTTGCGATGACTATTTAATCCGGAGACATGACGATGGAAATGCCGACCGCGTTAGCTACGCTGATTGATAACAGGGATCTTAGTAGTGATCAGATGCAGGCAGTAATGCGTATTATCATGACCGGTGAGGCGACACCCGCACAGATCGGTGGCTTTCTCGTTGGTCTGCGCATGAAAGGTGAGACTGTCGATGAAATTGCCGCGGCTGCTCAGGTCATGCGCGAGCTGGCAACACCTGTGGTTGTGGATGGTGACTACCTTGTCGATACCTGTGGTACCGGTGGTGACGGCATTAATACCTTTAATATCTCAACGACGGCGGCGTTTGTAGTTGCTGCGGCCGGTGGACAGGTCGCAAAACACGGTAATCGTTCGGTCTCCAGTAAGTCGGGGAGTGCCGATGTGCTTGAAGCTGCGGGTGTCAAACTTGATATAGACGCGCAGCAGGTGGCCCAGTGTATTCAGCAGGTCGGTGTTGGTTTTATGTTTGCACCACAACATCATGGGGCCATGAAGCATGCCATTGGCCCTCGCCGAGAGATGGGTATCAGGACGATATTTAATCTATTAGGGCCATTGACCAATCCGGCGGCAGCCCCAAACCAGGTGATGGGGGTATATAGTCGCGACTGGCTTGAACCTCTGGCCCAGGTATTAGGCAAGCTGGGTAGTCGTCATGTAATGATAGTCCATGCCGAGGATGGTATGGATGAAATTAGTATCGCGAGCGCCACCAATGTGGCTGAATGGTTCAATGGCAAACTTAATTGCTATCAGCTCCACCCCAGCCAGTTTGGTATGCCCTGTGCGGATTTATCCGAGCTGGCGGTGGATTCTGCTGGCCAGAGTAATTCGATTATGACCGGTGTGCTAAATGGGGCTTCGGGTGCGGCCCATAATATTGTTGTCCTGAATGCCGGTGCAGCCATCTATTGTGCAGGTCTGACATCATCTATGGCTGATGGTGTTGTCATGGCCGAGGCGATGATCACCTCGGGGGCCGCGGCAGAGAAACTGGCTCAACTGGTATCTCTCACCCAGGGTTTTGCCGGATAGGCGGCGAGAAAACAGGAACAGCATGTTAAAAACACCGGATATACTTGAGCGCATACTCAGACAAAAACGTATTGAAATTGTAGAGCGAAGTAGTCAGCTGTCGTTAGCAGAAATACGTGATCGTGTTAAAGATGCTGATCCTGTCCGTGGTTTTAGTCAGCGTTTAAATCAATCTATTCAGGCCGGTCAAGCCGCAGTCATTGCTGAAATTAAAAAGGCATCACCGAGCAAGGGCTTGCTACGTGAAGACTTTCATCCAGCATTGATTGCTCAGCAATATCAACAGGGTGGTGCCGCCTGTTTGTCCGTATTAACCGATCATGACTTTTTTCAGGGTGATGAGCGCTATCTTCAGCAGGCCCGTGCGGCTTGTAGCCTGCCAGTATTACGCAAAGACTTTATTATTGACCCCTACCAGGTCTATGAGGCGCGTCATATTGGGGCTGATTGCATCCTGTTAATAGTTGCAGCACTAGATGATGGGCAGTTGTCGGGTCTGTCAAATCTGGCCCTGGCGTTGGGCATGGATGTCCTGGTTGAGGTCCATGATGGTGACGAATTAGATCGCGCCCTGACCCTGAGTGATGAGCTGCTGTTAGGAATCAATAACCGTAACCTCCGTACCTTTGAGACTAGCCTGCAGGTCACAATTGATCTGCTGGAGCGGATTGACTCGGGTCGACTGGTTGTAACCGAGAGTGGCATCCATCTGCGCGAAGATGTGGCTCTGATGCAATCGCATCATATCAATGCCTTTCTTATTGGCGAGGCCTTCATGCGGGCACCTGATCCGGGGAAGGCATTAAAGATTCTTTTTGATTAATAACCTTGTTTCTGGCCATGTTGTGTGGTTATTGTTTAAAGCACGGCGAGCAGGGGTCGATACAGTAAAAAGGTCTGATGACATCACAATAATAAGGAGAATTCTATGACTAACAAGACATTAGTGGCCGCTGTGGGACTGGCGGGCATCTTGACGGCGCATCAGGCACTGGCTGTACCATTTAGTTCTTTTGATCCGCGTTCATTTGCGATGGGTGGTGCCGGCGTAGCTGCAGCGACCAGTGCAAATGCTGTATTTTTTAACCCGGCACTGCTGGCCGCTGCCAATGCAGATGAGGACTTCAGTGTGGACCTGTTTGGTGGGGCCCGTGCAGCAGATCCGGGCGATATGGTTGATGCTGTTGATACTTTTAGTGCCAATAATTCTATTCAGGGACTGAATAATGCCCTCGCCAGCTATACTGGCACGAACCCCCAGCCAGTTGTCGATGCAGCAAATCTACTGATTACCGATCTTGAGAGGCTGTCAAAAAAGGCGGTGCAATTAGAGGCTGATGCGGCTCTTGTTATCGGTGTGCCGAGCAAAAAGATTGGCGCCTCAGTCTATATTAATGGCTGGGCTGTTGGTGGTGGTGTGGCCAATGTGACGGATACCGATATCCAGGCCATTAATGATGTTGTCATTGCAGTGACCGGTTCACCACCCACGGCACCAACAGACCCCACAACTACACTGACATCATCTGTCAGTGCTCGCTTTGCAGTTATCCAGGAGGTTGGGGTTGCCCTCGCCAGAGATTTTGGTGGTTATGCCGTTGGTATTACACCTAAATACGTTAAGGTAAAGACCAATGATTATCAATTTGTTGGCGACCAGATTGATGCCGCAACTATTGATCTTTCATTGGGTGAGGCGGAAGATTCAAATTTTAATCTTGATCTAGGTGTCGCCCGTGATCTGGATAATGGTTTGAAGGTTGGTCTGGCGGTGAAAAACCTGTTAGCGCAGGAATACACCACAGTATTAAACAATACGATCAAGATCGATCCGATGGCCCGTGTCGGTGGTGTCTATCAGAACAGTTGGACAACCGTGGCGCTGGATCTCGATCTGACTGAAAATGATCCTGGTGGTTTTGATGCAAAATCACAATATCTGGCACTGGGTGCTGAATTTGATGTGTTTGATACAGCCCAGTTTCGAGTCGGTGTGCGTCATAACATGAGTGATACACCTTATGAGGCCAATACCTACTCCGCGGGTATTGGTCTATCACCGTTTGGGGTGCATCTTGATCTTTCCGTAGCTGGTAATGCGGATGAAATGGGTGCGGCGCTGCAATTGGGGTTCCGGTTTTAATTAAACAGGTTTAGCATGTTGGTTTTAATTAAAAAGGCCGCATTGCGGCCTTTTTAATTATCAGGACTCAGTCCTGCTATCAACGTGTCCCATGCACGACAATGGTTTTACCTCTGGCGGTGATCAGACTTTGTGCCTCGAGGTTTTTCAGTACTCGACCGACCATCTCTCTGGAACAACCGACAATTCTTCCCAGTTCCTGGCGGGTGATTTTGATCTGCATGCCATCGGGGTGGGTCATGGCATCGGGTTCTTTGGTCAGGTCAAGCAGGGTGCGAGCGACCCTGCCAGCGACATCCATAAAGGCCAGACGACTGACCATATTACTGGTACGTCTCAGACGTACTGCCATCTGTGATGATAAGGCAAACAGGATGTCAGGGTTATCCTTGGCGACTTCGCGGAATTTATCGTAGCTGATTTCGGCGACTTCGCAGGTGCTGCGGGCCCGGATCCAGGCGCTGCGATTAACCTCTTCATTGAACAGCCCCATTTCACCAAAAAAATCACCGGCGTTGAGATACGACAGGACAATTTCATGACCATCATCGTCCTCCATCAATACGGTAACTGACCCTTCAATGACGTAATAGAGAGAATCAGGCTGATCATCGGCATAGATGATGACGCTCTTTGACGGAAACCGGCGTTTATGGCAATAGGTCAGGAAGCGTTCTATTGCGGGTGAAGCAATTTTTTTGAGTGACATGAATTACCTGCCTGTTTGGCCTTAGGTTCAATAAATACTCACGTTTGTGGCGCTTGTCTGCTAGGATAGCGGCAATTTTGTGCTACAAATTAGAATTATACGTGCATACATGCTAAGTGATTAGTTGGTAGGGTAACGAAAAGGTTCAGAACTCAGGTGAGTTATAGTGGGGGGCGAGGATGAAGGCGCGAGTTAAGTGGGTACAGGATGCTATGTTTGTCGGTGAATCCGGGAGTGGGCACAGCGTGGTTATGGATGGTCCTCCTGACGGTGGTGGCCGTGACCTGGGTATCAGGCCGATGGAAATGCTATTGCTGGGGACCGGTGGATGTACCGCTTATGATGTTGTACTTATATTGAAAAAATCCCGCCAACAGGTGTTGGATTGCGTCGTTGAGTTGAGTGCCGATCGAGCCGACAGTGTGCCATCCGTTTTTACAGCCATCCATATCCATTTTATTATTACAGGGTGCGGACTGACGGAGGCCAGCGTCAAACGGGCCGTCGAACTGACCGCAGAAAAATACTGTTCTGCCTCAATCATGCTCGGCCAGGTGGCGAAGATCACGCACGATTATGAAATTATAGATACGGGTGGTGTCGATAAATGACTGCAGTGAATCTGGAACGGCCTGGACGTACTGGCGGATTGCGCCATGTTGCCCTCTATTGCGAAAAGTTCGAGGCCTGTGAGAATTTTTATGTGGAACTGCTGGGGATGGCTGTAGAGTGGCGACCGGATGCTGACAACGTCTATTTAAGTTCGGGAAATGATAACCTGGCCCTGCATCGCAGTCAGGCCGGACGCGATATGAGTGGCGACCAGCACCTCGATCACATTGGTTTTATCCTTACAGATATAGCTATTGTCGATCAGTGGCATGCTTTTTTTGTAGCGCATGATGTAAAGATTATGGCGCCACCACGAACTCATCGGGATGGTGCCCGGAGTTTTTACTGTCATGACCCTGATGGCAATACTGTTCAATTGATTTATCATCCACCAATTGCGGATGTCATATAATTATTAGTATTGGAGTGACGCTATGCCCAAGCGCCGGAAGCTAAAATTACATGGGTTTAATAATCTAACCAAGACGCTTAGTTTTAATATCTATGATATCTGTTATGCCAAGTCACCTCGTCATCGGAGTGAATATATTGAGTATATTGATGAAGTCTATAATGCCGAGCGCTTAACCCAGATTCTGACTGATGTGACCGAGATTATTGGTGCTAACATCCTCAATATTGCTCACCAGGATTATGATCCCCAGGGTGCCAGTGTGATGATGTTGATCTCAGAGGAGCCGATCAAGTCAGATATGCCCAATACTGAGGCACCGGGTCCATTACCTGATAGTGTGGTTGCCCATCTCGACAAGAGTCACTTAACAGTCCATACCTATCCGGAGAGTCACCCTGACAATGGTATCAGCACCTTTCGTGTCGATATTGATGTTTCAACCTGTGGCCGCGTTTCACCACTAAAGGCTCTAAATTATCTCATTCACAGTTTTGATTCGGATATTGTGACCCTGGATTATCGCGTCCGCGGGTTTACCCGGGATATCCGCGGGAAAAAACACTATATCGATCACAAAATTAATTCAATCCAGAACTATTTGTCCCGTGATACCCGTAATCGCTATGAGATGATTGATGTCAACGTCTATCAGGAAAATATCTTTCATACGAAAATGATATTAAAAGAATTCCCTCTGGATAATTATTTGTTTGGAACCGGTAGTGCAGACCTGACAGAAAAAGAACAGGTGCTTATTAGCAAGCAGGTCAAACGTGAGATGAGTGAGATATTCTATGGCAGGAATCTCAGCCGGGTTTAAAATTAGGACTGTGGACTGTGGCGGTTGGCTATATTCGATAGGCTGTCATGGTCATGATCTTCGCTGTCAGGCCCATCAGTTTTTTTACCGGTTGGGGGAGTTCGCTGGCACCAGCCTGTTGCGCTGTCGTGGCATGATGGAGCTCGTCTTCGCGCATCTGTTCGAGGATGGCACGACTGCGCTGATCCTGATCCGGCAACTGTTGCAGATGTTCATCCAGGTGTTTAACAACCTGACGCTCGGTCTCGGCAACAAATCCCAGGCTCCAGCGATCGCCAGCCTTGCCCGCCACGGCCCCTATGGCCAATGAACCGAAATACCAGGCAGGATTTAGGTAGCTGGTATGTTGGCCTAGTTCCTTAATGCGTTGTTCGCACCACACCAGGTGATCATTTTCTTCAGCGGCGGCCTGTTGCATTTTGTCTCTGATGGCCGGTAACCGGGCCGTGATGCCTTGACCCTCATACAGGCCCTGGGCCGCGACTTCACCGGCATGGTTGACGCGCATTAAGCCGGCAATGTGTTTTTGTTGCTCGGTATCCAGTTTTGACGCGGCCACTGAATCAGAAGGGTTGGCGCGTTCGGTTGTCTGGGGACGGCCAAATATTGTGCGTAAGGCGGTGTCGACATGCAATAACAGGTGGTCAGCGGGGGTGTAATGTCGTTCAGTCATGGTGTCACGATAGCGCAGCTACTGGTCTGGTTTCAAGTTGTCGGGTTTATCTGGCGTGCTAGCAATGACAGCGGATGGATAATCTCAAGTGCCTGGTGTCGATCTCGAAGGCGATTGGCCAGGTGGATAGCGCAGCCTACGTTGGCAGTCACTAGCAAGCGGGCGCGATTGGGATCTGCCTTGCCCAAGACGGCGTCACCTAGTCGATTGGCGATCTCGGTCTGGGTCAGCATATAGGTCCCGGCCGCACCACAGCAGGATGCGTCGAGTTTAATCACCTCCAGTCCGGGTATCAGTCTTAGCAGGTCAAGGCTGGCCTGTTCACCACCGGTTATATTGCGTTGACTACAGGGGCTGAGCCAGAATACCGGTTCAGGTAGTGGCTTGATTTGCAGCTGGTGGAGCGATGGGTGTTGGGCAATAAACTGGACTGCCTCGGTAAAGACGGGCGGCC
>CAZYTT010000003.1:37446-41024 GCA_964650235.1 uncultured Gammaproteobacteria bacterium
AACTGGATCGTGTCGCTAACGAGGCTGGAGCTATTTACCGTCTCCATGCAGCCAGTAAATAATCCAATGCGTGTCTGTTTGGCGTTTGCTGGTGCTGGCGACTCTGGTTTCGGTCCAATCTGAATGTCCGGGAGTTGCTTATCCAGTGCAGCTAAGCCAACAAGTCTCAGCAGGCCGGACCCTCGTGCTAATTGCTGGATTCTACTACGCTGGTAGAGTTTCATTAATTGCCAGCTGGCGCGCCATTGTTTCGGGTGGCTAACAAGATAGAGGCCGATGCGGCGCAATAGTTGCTGTTGCCATAAGCGCTGTCGTCGAGGTTCTAGCCAGGTCCGGGTCCGGTCCAGGAGCTGACCATAGTCTACATTGGAAGGGCAGGCCTTTTCACAGGCCTGGCAGCCGAGGCAGCGATCAAGGTGCCTGAGCAGTGCTGGCTCCGGGGTAAGGCTGGCTTGCGCTAGCCCCTGTATCAGTGCTATCCGGCCACGGGGAGAGTCAGCCTCACTACGAAACAGGCTGTAGGTGGGGCAGTGTGGCAGGCATAGCCCACACTTGACGCACTGGTCGGCGGCCTGGTTAAGCCACTGGGTTTCTTCAGTCCCATTAATAAATAGGTGCTGCGCCGGTTGTTGGTCTGGACTCGCCAGGTCTGTAGGTTTAGACGGCACTGGATTTGTTGTCATTGGTTTATAGGTCGCTAGCTATCAGGTTGCAGTAACAGATGTGCCGTGATCTTTATTGTATAACATTTCCAGGGTTGGGCTGAACCTGGGTCCAACATGACCGGGACATTTTGGCAGCCATCCAGTGAGATTTGTCGCGTGAAGATGGTATCATAATGCCCTATTGTTCAACTCATTGATGAAATAAATAACTATGTTATTCAAACACCATATGTTTTTCTGTACAAACCAGCGTAATGATGGCTCTCAGTGCTGTGAGGATGCCGGCGCCAGTGGGCTGCGTGACTATGCCCGGCAGCGGGTTAAGGAGCTGGGGCTGAATGAACCAGGTGGTACCAGGATCAATAATGCGGGTTGTCTGGGACTGTGTAAAAAAGGACCTGTTGCTGTCGTATATCCTGAAGGGATCTGGTATAGCTATAACGATCAGCAGGATATTGATGAGATTATCGAAGAGCATCTTACCCATGGTCGACTAGTCGAACGCTTGAAGATCTGATCAGGAGGCACCAGTCTACATTTAATTAAATTGTTGATTGTTAATGGGTAATTGATGCTTGAGGTGTGATCCAGAGTCTTTTTTAATGGATGAGCAACTGCCTGCGAGGCGCAATTTCAGGCCTCAGGCAGAGATATATCGAAGTGTACTTGCCACTAATTGCTATCTGCTGTAAAATCTCCGCTCTTTGATCGGGGCATATCTCCGATGCAAACATAATTCGAATGGTTAGCGGTGAGCGCTATGCCTCTGCAGGATGTATGGAGAGGGAGGGTAACGGTGCCGCATTTTTTAGCAGGTTTTGGAGTAGGTGATGAAGACCTTTAACGCAACACCGGAGACAGTCAAGCGCGATTGGTATATCGTCGATGCGGCTGGTAAAACATTGGGCCGTTTGTCGACAGAGATAGCTAGACGTCTGCGTGGCAAGCATAAAGCGGTATATACGCCTCATGTAGATACAGGTGACTATATCGTTGTCGTGAATGCTGCACAGGTTCGCGTGACGGGTAACAAAGTGAAAGACAAGATGTATCACCATCATACGGGGTACATCGGTAACTTGAAGTCGATCAGTTTTGAGAAGTTGCGTGAAAAGCAGCCTGAACAGATTATTGAGCTTGCTGTTAAGGGTATGCTGCCGAAGGGTCCTTTAGGTCGCGCTATGTTTCGTAAGATGCGGGTCTATCCCGGTGCGGAACATAATCATGCAGCACAACAACCGATACCTTTGGATATTTGAAGCCTATACGGCCAGTAAAAGCAGGAATAGACAATAATGACACAGACAATTTGTACAACCGGTCGCCGCAAGAGTTCATCAGCTCGCGTTTACCTCAAGCCTGGTACCGGCCAGATCGTGGTTAATAAGCGTCCTCTGGATCAATATTTTGGTCGTGAGACAGCCCGCATGGTCGTACGTCAACCGCTGGAAACGACCAACATGCTGAATAGCGTGGATGTCGTTGTGAATGTTGCTGGTGGCGGTGGTAGTGGTCAAGCCGGCGCTATTCGTCACGGTATTGCCCGGGCGTTATTGGCCTATGATGAAGCCATGCGTTCTCCGCTTCGTAAGGCTGGTTTCCTGACACGTGATGCCCGTGAGGTTGAGCGTAAGAAGATTGGTCTGCACAAGGCCCGTAAGCGTCCTCAGTTCTCGAAACGTTAATACCGTTTCCCTGAAATGTATTGGGGAATCGTCTAACGGCAGGACTACGGACTCTGACTCCGTCAATCCAGGTTCGAATCCTGGTTCCCCAGCCATAAACACACAGCCCCGCTATAGCGGGGCTGTGTGTTTGGGGACTTGAAATTTCATCATCTTTTGCAGCTCAACCAATACTGTAATACTGGTCCTTAATCCCGTCTTTATCAGATGGGTTATTCAGATGTCAGGAAGAATTGTGGGTTGAGACTTTGCATCTGGACATTTTTTGTGACAGAGTTCGATGCTTTCGTGGGCGGATGAACTTTCGTCATCTGCATAATCTGATTGAGGCGGCGCTGATAATATGGCGAGTAAGGGTGTGGCAGAGCGGGCGCGGACATTATTGATTCGCGTAACTTTGGTGGGTGTTGTGGTCTTGCTGACATTAAGCGATAGCCATTGGCGTAGTGCTGATACTACACTTGGCCTGCTGTTCCCTCTGGGTATCTTTCTGGCGGCGGTGGGCGCTGTTGGTCGCCTATGGTGCTCGGTCTTTATCTCCGGGTATAAGACGAATGTCCTGATTACTGATGGCCCCTATGCTATGACCCGTAATCCGCTCTATTTCTTTAGTTTCTTTGGTGTGGTCGGTGCTGCTCTGGTGACAGAGACCCTGGTGATCCCGCTAGTGCTGGCAGCCGGGTTTGCCTTTTACTACCCGTCAGTTGTATTAGGTGAGGAGCGTCGGCTGGCTGAAATCCATGGGCAGGCCTACCAGGATTATTGTCTCAAGACGCCAAGATTTTTCCCGTCCTTTTCGGCACTGACCGAGCCGGAAGAGTACATGGTGCGGCCGGCGATTATCCGTAAAAGCCTGATTGATGCCGTCTGGTTTGTCTGGGCTGTAGGTGTCATTGAGTTACTTAAGGTCCTGCACGATGTGGGTATCCTGCCTGTCTATATAATTCTTTACTAGGATGGTGTTGGGGTAGATAATTTCCTGAGTCCTGAGTCCTGAGTCCTGAGTCCTGAGTCCTGAGTCCTGAGTCCTGAGTCCTTAAGTGGTCACGCCTGTAGGGTGCCATCAGAGTCAAATTATTCAAGTTTTCACCCGTGGGGTCGTTAAGCTGCCCCAGTTAATATGTTGTAGTTTTTTGGTGGCTCTGTCACATTTTTACAACATTTCTCACAAGCTTGTGGTTTTTTTAGAAAAATATGTTGCATTTGTGTTTTTAGTGGACTATAAAGT
>CAZYTT010000004.1:0-36095 GCA_964650235.1 uncultured Gammaproteobacteria bacterium
ACTGGGCCTGTACTGACTCAATCTCAGCCTCCATCGACTGGGCATCAAGCCCCTGCAATTCTTCCTGCAGGCGTTGTTGCCGCTGCTGCAGACGTTGCTGTTCTGTCTCCAGATGGATCACTCGAGTCCGCTCAACCTCGGCCTGTGACATTTCGTCAGCGACCAATCGATTGAAGACATCCCAATCCTGCTGCCAGGCCTGCATTGACGCTTCTGCTGCCTGTAACTCGATATCTGACTGCTGCTCGGCCGTTGCGGCCTCGTCCAGTCGTGGCTGACTGGTCTCTAGCATCTCCTCTAATTTCGCTATCTCAAGCAGATCGTTATCGATATGGATCCGCGACTCCTGCCAACGCTGCTCTATATCTTTTTGATCCTGTTCATCTTTCAAGCGTTTTTCAGTGGCGTGCTGAATCGATTGTTCAACACGAGCTATATCGGAGCCGACGCTATAAAACCGTCCCTGAACAACATTGAATTCTTCATTGGTGTCTATCTGCTCAACCCGACGCTTTTCAATATCAGCCTCTATACCACGCAACTCGGCAATAAAACCTTCGAGTTCTGTTTCAACGGTACGAATAACAGCTTCCATCTCGCCTGACTCGGCATCCAGCGTCTGCCAGCGCAGGACCAGTAACTGTGCCTTTATCAGGCGTTCATCCTGTTTTAGTTCCTTGTAACGCTCAGCTGTGCGCGCCTGGCGTTGCAGTGTATTGAGTCGTTTCTCCAGTTCTCCGGAGAGATCCTCAATCCGACTGATATTATCTTTAGCATGGCGAATCCGGTTTTCAGTTTCTCTCCGCCGCTCTTTATACTTCGAGATACCAGCCGCCTCTTCAAGGTAGACCCGTAATTCTTCTGGCTTGGCCTCGATCAGGCGTGAGATAGTGCCCTGCTCGATAATGGCATAGCTGCGAGGACCCAGGCCGGTACCCAGAAACAGATCGGTGATATCACGACGACGACAGCGGGTACCATTTAGGTAATAGACGGATTGACCATCACGAGAGAGCTGACGCTTTACTGAGATCTCATTATACTGGGCATATTGTCCACCCAGGGTCCCGTCTGAATTGTCGAAGACCAGCTCTATAATGGCGTGTCCAACGGGTTTACGTTCCCGGGAACCATTAAAGATTACGTCAGTGAGTGAATCCCCGCGCAGGTTTTTAGCTGAGCTTTCACCCATAACCCAGCGTACCGCATCAATGACATTCGATTTACCACAGCCATTCGGCCCAACAACACCAACGCGCTGACTGGTTAAATTGACTGTTGTAGGATCGACAAATGATTTAAATCCGGCTAATTTAATTTTATTGAGTCGCATGGTGCGTCAAGATACAGGATAATAACAGTACTCGACAAGACCCTCTAGCCAGGGTTTTCATCCATTCACCCTAATTATTTGTTTTTATTAAGGTTTTTATTATGCCCAGCAAACCAAGCAAAGAACTTGATACATTCGTCAACCCCAATCCGGAGCGTGACTATACGATCCACATCGATGTGCCAGAGTTTACCTGCCTCTGCCCCAAGACCGGACAGCCCGACTTTGCCACTATTACCATCGATTATGTGCCTGATTCGGCCTGTATAGAATTGAAGGCCTTGAAGATGTATATCTGGTCATTTCGTGATGAGGGCGCATTTCATGAAGCAGTGACTAATCGTATTCTCACTGATCTGATTACGGCCTGTCAGCCCCGGTTTATGCGAATAAGTGCTGAATTTAATGTCCGCGGGGGGGTTTATACCAGTGTTGTTGTCGAACACCGGGCTGAAGACTGGACAGCACCCGAATTGGTAACGCTACCCTAACGAGTGAGGGTAGCCCAATTATATCAGGACACACATACATAAATCTCACTACTCCGGATAGCGATGCTATCTACATAGGCATCGATATTGGCACCAGTGGCTGTCGTGCAGTAGCCATTGATAACCGGCAACGCCTAATCGCTGAGTCCGTACTGTTATTTGATACCAGCATGGAACAGCACTCGCCGCATTATTGGTGGCAACTATGCCAACAGACGATTATCGGACTGAATAATTCGATAGACTGCTCAAAAGTAAGCGCTATAGCGGTTGATGGGACGTCGGCGACTCTTTTAGTTACCGATGCAGACTGTCTGCCCCTGGGACCGGCATTAATGTATAACGATGCCAGATGTATTGATCAATCCAGGCTTATCGCCACTATAGCCCCGCAAGACTGCGCCGCCCATGGCCCGAGTTCAAGTCTGGCAAAACTGCTGTACCTGCAACAACGCTATCCTCAGGCCCGATTTGCCCTGCATCAAAGTGACTGGATCAGTGCACGACTGACTGGTGGTCTGATCGTAACCGATGAAAACAATGCCTTGAAGCTGGGCTATGATTGCCGCCAACGTCATTGGCCGAACTGGTTCGAACAATTATCCGTTCGCTCCGAACTATTGCCGCGTGTAGTCCCGCCGGGGTCAACTATCGGGCTTATTGCCCCAGACCTGGCCAGCAGCTTAGGCCTGCCACCAGATACCCACATCATGGCAGGGACAACGGATGGCGTTGCTGCCTTTCTAGCAACAGGAGCTAACAGGATTGGTGATGCCGTCACATCACTGGGCTCCACCCTTGTGGTCAAACTGTTAGGAGAAAATGCCATTTTTGCCCCTGAATTTGGGGTCTACAGTCATCGTCTCGGTAATCGCTGGCTAATAGGTGGCGCATCAAATACCGGGGGGGCGGTACTACTTAAGTATTTTAGCCGAGAACAGCTCAACCAGTTGTCACTCGTGCTAAAGCCAGATAGACCGACAGGACTACACTACTACCCCCTAACTGGCCCGGGTGAACGATTTCCGGTATGCGACAATGATATGCAACCCCTGTTAACACCAAGGCCGGCAGAAGATGCCCAGTACCTTCAGGCCATGCTGGAAGGGATGGCTGCTATTGAGGCTCAGGCCTATGAGTTATTAGCATCGCTCGGGGCACCACGGCTAACATCCATACGGACTGTTGGTGGTGGGGCTCAAAACCAGGCCTGGACCAGGATTCGTCAGCATCATATAGCGACCCTATTTAAACCCACCGAACAGACCCAGGCTGCCTTTGGTACCGCGTTACTGGCAGCGGGACACATCCATCAATTCATAACAAGGGAATAACCGTCACCTATGCGCACAATCACATCCCCCCTTTACCTCGCCAGAGGCCTTGGCCTGTTACTACAGCCAGGCATACGTCGCTATGTTGTCATTCCGCTGTTGATCAATATAACCCTGTTCGCCCTGCTCACCTGGCAGGGTTTCACTTATCTTTCCGATCAACTGGATCATTACATTGCGACCATACCTGAGTGGCTACAGTGGATAGACTGGCTGCTGCAACCACTACTGGTAATTGCTGTGTTTGCAATTGGCGCATTTATCTGTTTGATTCTGGCTAACCTGATAGCCGCACCGTTCAATACCTTCCTGGCTGAGGCCATACTTGTAAGACTTATACCCGCGACCCAACTACCCGACGGCGGGGTAATCAGCGCGTTGAAAGAAATCGCACCCTCGCTGTTCAATGAATTAAAAAAACTGGGCTACATTGCCCTGCGCGCGACCCCACTACTGATTTTATTTATCATTCCAGGGTTAAATATATTCGCCCCTGTACTTTGGTTAATCTTTAGCGCCTGGATGCTCGCACTGGAATACATTGAATACCCGATGTCTACCCATGGCATCCCGTTTGGCGAGGCCCGTAAACGCCTTGGGCACAACAGGGTCTCCACCCTTGGTTTTGGTGCTGGTATTGCGGTAC
The DNA here is from genome assembly GCA_964650235.1 of uncultured Gammaproteobacteria bacterium. Classification (GTDB taxonomy): domain Bacteria; phylum Pseudomonadota; class Gammaproteobacteria; order SZUA-140; family SZUA-140; genus CAZYTT01. The sequence continues at coordinate 3,805 of CAZYTT010000004.1, forward strand.
TGACAACCATCCCAGTCGTTAATTTTTTTATTATGCCCATCGCTGTTGCCGGTGCCTGTGTGTTTTATGTAGACCAAAACATCAAAAACAATTACGACAACAACAAAATACTAAACACTAAATAAAAAAATGGCATACATCAGCGGGCAGGATTACATTAGTAGTCCTGCCCGTCTGTAAGTTACAATCAGAAGGTATTGAGGCGTTTCGCTACTGTTACTGAGCCAGTAACCAGGCACGTGAATGTGACACTTTATCACCCACTGGGAAGGCAGTTAAAACAATATGATCCTTACCATCAACAATGACAATAGCACCACGTTCTGCATCTGATGAGAAAATCAATTTAGTCGTACCGTTGCTGTTGAGAAATGACAGTGAACCAGATGCACCGACAACGACCTCATTGATCAATTTGATTTCAGGCAACGCGGTGATATCAAAGGCCAACATCACATCAGCCTTCAGATTAGCCTCCTGCTCCGGACTACCCTTGCTACTGGTAGTTAGATAGAGGCGCGTACCTTCCGGGTTAAAGTAATATTTACTGATATAGATATCCGGCAGGTCTCGTGTATTTACAACTTCATTGGTTGTTACATCAATTACTGCAAGTTTAGCAATAACATGCTGGGGATCAGACTTACGGTCGGCACCACGGGCAATGATATAACGACCATCAGGTGACATAAACAGATTGCTGTAGCCTTTTAACGCAATACGTTCTTCAATCTGATGGGTCTTTGGATCAATGATGGCAATTGTCCCATAACCATTATTCAAGTTATAAACTTTTCCGGATAGAATGGAGTAGGCCAGACCATGCGGAAACGCATTATTCTCACCAACCACCTTCTCTTTATCCGATTCAAGCAAATCTATGGTTGCAACGACATTTAAGTAGTCAGTGCTACCGGGTTCATTATTAATAACTGAAATCGTCCCATCTTTCAGGTTACTGATATAAGCTTGGTCAGGCACTTGAGGCGCATCCGTTGAAGGATAGGAAAAGGCCGCCTGATGGTGACCGCGACCGACACAGATAGTCTTTAATAACTTGGCCGTTGAACTGTCGGTATTTTCAACCACCGTCACTGATGAGCCTTTATCACCGCAATTCAGGGTATCATTGCCCGTCTCTTTATCACCATCATTCATAAACCAGTCACGACTGGAATTTGGGTCTGAGTAGATATGTGCTGGGAAGGCATCTGCGGTAAATGCATCCTGAATGTTCAAAGCCCTGGATACAGGATCCAGCTCAATGACCTGGTGTTGTTCAGTTAAACCAACAAATACCGGTTTTTTTGCCTTTTCCTGGCCTGATTCACCCATAACATCCAGATTATTAATATTCACCTTACCGTTACGATACTGGATAATTGCCACACTACCTGTCTTACGATCACCTGAATAGTAGGCCAATGTAAAATCCGCCAAGTTTTTATCTGCAGTCATACTAAGATCCCGTCCACGCTAAAAAATAAAAGGCCAATTATAGCCTACCTCATGCACAGATGAATATGCCCAATAAAATAGCGCAAATGAATCCCCGATTATGCTAGAATCTGACCCGGTTTTATGGGGTTGCAAGCTCATCTACCCGCCCATAACCTGATTTGCTCACCACATCTCCATCCATTCAGACAACACTATGCGTCCGACCAGTTTTATTGCAAACCGGTCAATAAAACTCCCTGATGTGAGTCTCTTACCATATCTGTGACGTGGTTCACAGAATTCCCCATAATACGCCGTTAGTATCTGGTCCATGGGAGCCCCTCCCCACAAATACAAAATGATGAGGGACCAATTGGAGGATACTATGAATTTTAAAACCCTAAACGACTACACCTGCATCGAGAACAATAACGAATATTCAACTGAGAATGACTCGATTCAGCAATTAACCAGCGGCACCAGAGATGAAAAGAATCCCTCGGACAAAAAAAATGTGCGCAAGGCCATTGATCGTTATCTGGAACGTAAACGCCTGAAGCATGATCTTGGTGGCGATATCTATTAATACTTGAAATAATTAAAGAAAATCCTCGGTCTTACAGGGCCGAGGAAAAAACCCTGCATCACCCCAAACACACCCAAATGTAAAATATGCTATTGTAGAGTTCATTCTATATCGGCTGCTCAGGAGGCCCTATGGTCGGGTCAGAAATCATTTCAAACGGCATACGTGTAACAGTCAACTCTGAATACAGCCCCAGCCAGTCTCAACCTGAAAATAACAACTGGTTGTATATCTACACCATAACAATTTCAAGTGAACGCCATGATACGGTGCAGTTACTCAACCGTCACTGGACGATAACCAACGGAGATGGGAAAACTCAGGTTGTGCAAGGCCCAGGCGTTGTGGGCAAGCAACCCGTGCTGGCACCAGGCCAGAGTTTCAGCTATAGCTCGGCCTGCCCTATTGATACAGAATATGGCTGTATGCACGGTTTTTACACCTTTGCTGATAAAGAAGGAGATACATTTAGTGCTGATATTGCACCATTTTCCCTAGCCCAGGCGGAGCTGGTCCACTAACCAGACTGATCTGTCTATTTAACTTACTGGTATAAATGGATCTGCATGGATATTAGCTAATTTAGCCCCTGCAATAAAGGCCTTGCGCTGGGCTGCAGCAACCATGGTCGGATTGCCACACAAATAGACCTGCCAGCCCTTTAAGTTTGGGTAGACTTTCAATGCCTCATCCTGCACCCACCCCTGGGCATAACAACCATTACTGTTGACACCACCCTCAACGACACAGGGTGTATAGCTGAAATTATCATTTTCGCTCTCAAGCGCACGTAATTCATCAACCAGATAGAGTTCCTCCGGTAATTTGCCACCATGAAACAGGTGTATGGGGCCCTGGTGCCCATGCTCAAGAGCGGCCTTTAAAATCCCCCAGATCGGGGCTAAACCAGATCCTGTTGCCAGTAATAAAATACCCTGTTGCTCATAACCATCGAGGTAATAGCAATCGCCATAGGGACCACTTAGGGTGATGGTTTGCCCCGGTGTTAAACCATCATGTAGCCAGTTACTCATCTTGCCCTCAGGCACACGCTGGACATGAATTTCCAGCATCGGATCGATCTCTGGTAACGAGGCCAGAGAATAACTACGAATTAGATGCTCGCCCAAATCATTTATTATATGGATAAACTGACCGGCAAAATAATTGATGGGTTGCTGACTCTTAAATCGAATACGGATTATCTTTTCATTGAGATACTTCTTTTCGATCACCTCGGCATTGATCACCGGAGCCAAGTTTTCATCAGTAGCAACGATATTTAGATCTGTATCCGGCTTGCAGATACAGGGTAAAAAATAATTCTGTTCGCGCCAGGTCCGTTTTAGTCCTCGCTGCGAAATCGCTGGTGGATGGCCATCATCCACCTTCATCAGACAGGTCTGACAGATACCACTGCGACAACTATTGGCCCGGGTAATGTCATGGCGCTCTAGACATTCAAGCACGGTTTCCTCATCAAGTAGTGTATAAGACTCACCCTGAAAGACTACCTGAACCACAACATCACCCCGACCAACAACGCTATATTAAATGAATGTCACTGAAGGTATTTTAACGACCCAGCACATCATTGCGAGTGCTTTCAGCAATAGCAGCAGATTCGGCAATCAGGTCAGCGGGCACACCTAGTTCAGTCAGCGTTGCACCCAGATTCTCCATCACAGCATCAAAATGGCTATCATTCAGACCACGAGCAACCAGATGAGCATGACCATCACGCATATCCTTACCTGTATAGTTATGTGGTCCACCAAGGGCCATGGTCAGAAATGCCTTCTGCTTGGCGGCCTGACGCTCCATATCAACACCATCAAAGAACTGATTAATTCGATCATCAGCCAGAACCTTACGATAAAAAAGGTCAACTGCTGCATCCATTGCTGCTTCACCACCAATCTTTTCATAAACACTTTGTGACATCGTTACATCTCCTGTTTAGATTAAAAATTCTTGACAACATCATACTTACTCAAAGGAAAAATACATCCATCTCTTCCATCTTTAAAGACCCGACCTTTATAACCTAGTATTTCAGTCAGATAACCTTAGGCTTTATAATGCTAAATATGTTATATACGAAATACATATTTTAATGCAAGTAATTGTTGCCCTTTCTCACCCATAAAATACCCATCTGACATGACTAATATTCACACCGACGAGGTGTAATAACAGACTAAATTTACTTGTAATATATGCCGAAAAGAACATATAAATGCAAGTAAAGGGTAATATGAACCCAATGAAAAAAAAATCGAGCAATGAAGATCTTGTCCTTGTTATAGATCAAGGTGGGCATGCTAGTCGTGCGTTCACTCTTGATAAAAAAGGCCGAACTTATAGTAGCGGTTTAGCAGAGATAAAGGCCGTTCATAGTAACAATGACCATATAGAATATTCTCCTGTTGCGCTGTTACGGTCTATGCAAAAGGCCATTGAACAGGCTATTAATGGTGTCCCGCAGGGATCAATTCTACTGGCCGGTATGGCAACACAACGCTCAAATATCATCTGCTGGGAACGTAATAGCGGAAAGCCACTATCACCAATTATCAGCTGGCAAGACCGCCGCGCTGCGAAATGGCTGGAACAAAAGCGGGGTCATGCAAGCTCGGTACATAGCCAGACAGGGTTATTTTTATCACCGCACTACGGGGCTAGCAAACTGCACTGGTGCCTGGAAAATATTCCTGAGGTAAAAAATGCGGCATCAACTGGTCAGTTAATGTGGGGTCCTATGGCAAGCTGGCTCGTCAATCAGTTATGTCAAGAGAAACCACAGGTCTGTGATGCAGTCAATGCTTCACGTACCCTGCTCTGGTCACTACAAACTGGCGACTGGTCTCAGGACTTAATCCAGCTCTTTGAACTTGACGCTGGCCAATTACCAGTCAGTGTGCCAAACCTCTTTGACTTCGGCACTATTAAAACTTCCACCAATGACAGGATACCGCTAAGGCTTGTCACCGGAGATCAGGCGGGCGCACTCTTTGCGACTGGAGCGCCTGCCCCTGATAAAATCTTTATCACTGCAGGCACAGGTGCCTTTTTATTGAGTCTATGTGATCAGCAGAATATATCGACATCAGATTTTAAATTACTCCGTAGTCTGATCCTGAAAAATGGTAACAATAATATGATTTACTGCGAGGGCACTGTAAATGGTGCAGGCAGTGCCCTTGAATATTACAGCCAGTCATTTAATCTGCCTGACTATATTACCGACCTGCCCAATTGGTTGGCAGACATATCAAATCCGCCAGTATTTCTTAATGGTCATGCCGGCTTAGGTACGCCTTACATGCGAGCTAATTTTAAATCGCGCTTCATTAACGCCGGTAATAAGTACGAAAAAATGGTAGCAATACTGGAAAGTATCATTTTTCTATTACAGAAAAATATTGAGCTAGTAGCTGCACATCAGACGGATATTGACAGCATTGTTATTGGTGGTGGACTATCCCGATATGATGGTTTTTGCCAACGTCTCGCTGACCTTGGACTACCCGTAATCCGTTCAGTACAGACAGAAACCACCAGCCAGGGCCTTGCCTATCTACTTTTTCAGCAACTCGACTGTGACTATCAGCCGCTAACAACCGAACAACAATTATTCTCCCCTCAGTACAACCCTGCATTACAATATCGTTTTACAGAATGGCATACCGCTATGGAGGACGCGTTATGACAGAAACCTGTATACCCACGATTGTTGCACATCGCGGTTTTGCTGAACGTTATCCTGAAAACACCCTGATAGCCAGCAGGGCTGCCCTTGAGGCTGGGGTAAATTATATTGAAATAGATATCCAGCTGAGTGCCGATCATGTACCGTTTCTACTCCATGATCATAGCCTGTTGAGGACAGCTGGATACAACAGCTTAATAACTGCTATAAATAGCAGTGATATTTCCTCACCAGCTAACGCAACCATTTCACCCAACAATAAAAACGGTCGCTTTATCACCCCACCCAGGCTTCAGGAATATGTCGACCTGTTAGTATCGTGGCCTGAGGCACACACTTTTGTCGAGCTAAAAATTGAAAGCCTGTCAGCATTCGGGTATGAAACCGTTAGTCAGGCAATACTTTCCACGCTCCAGCCTATTCTTAATCGATGCATTATTATAAGCTACGACCTGAATTTCCTCCACTATCTCCAGTTACAGTCTGAATCTTCCACCAACAGACTGGCACTTGGCTGGATACTGACTAAATATGATGATACTCACTACCGTCAGGCCAGACAGTTACACCCGGATTACCTGATCTGTAATCATGAAAAAATCGAATCAGCACAATTATGGCAAGGCCCGTGGAAATGGTTACTCTATGAAGTTAAATACGCCAGTCTTGCTGTCGATCTATGTCGTAAAGGTGCCGATATGGTTGAGACTATGGCCATCGAAAATTTACTTCAGGATAGTCGCTTTACCCCAATCGTTGAATAAGGAAGCAATAAAAATTGGCATATTTCGATATTGCAGTAATTGGCGGCGGCATCCACGGTGTTGGCACTGCCCAGCAATTGGCCGCACAGGGTTACAGCGTTTGCGTGCTGGAACAGGCAGACCAGCTTGCCCAAGGGACATCAAGTCGCTCGAGCAAATTGATACATGGTGGATTACGTTACCTGGAAAGTGGTCAATTGAGACTAGTAAGAGAGTGTCTCAGGGAACGTCAAACCCTGCTGGAAAATGCCCCTGATCTGGTCAAGCTCCAGCCATTCTACATACCGGTCTATAAATCCACTCGCCGGCGACCCTGGCAATTGTACCTGGGACTTGCTATCTATGCCTTATTAACAGGGCTAGCTCCAGCCGCCCGCTTTAGACATCTACCTGAATCAGAGTGGGAAAAGCTAGATGGTATAAGACTGAATGAGCTGCAGGCTGTCTTTCAGTATTATGACGCCCAGACCGATGATGCCATGTTAACCCGATCAGTCATGGCGTCAGCACAATCCCTGGGCGCTGAACTCTATCTTGATACGACAGCAACTGGCATCAGCCTGGGATCACCGAACATCATCAATTATGTGCAATCAGGACATCGGCAATCACATGAATGCCAGATAGTGGTAAATGCAGCCGGCCCCTGGGTCAACCAGGTACTGGATGTGGTAAGACCAGAGCCATCCCGACTTGAAATTGAATGGGTACAGGGGACCCATATCATTGTACCGGGAAAACTAAAACAGGGTTTTTATTATATCGAGGCACCTGAGGATCAACGCGCCATATTTGTCATGCCCTGGCAGGGAAATATAATGGTGGGGACAACGGAGCAAAGCTATCAGGGCGACCCAGCCACTGTCTTACCAACTCATGATGAAAAGGATTATTTACTCAACGCCTTGCGTCATTTTTTTCCTGAATATGTCGACTTAACCCAGAATGACATTTTACATAGTTTCGCTGGACTACGGGTATTACCCACAGGTCAGGGTAGTCCGTTTAGCCGACCACGTGAAACCACCTTATTAACTGATCGCAAGGACAGACCAAGAATAGTGACCATCTATGGTGGTAAATTAACAGCCTATCGTGCTACCGCTGAAAAACTCTTTAATCTGTTGCGCCCCTCATTAGCGCACCGTAAACAACTTGCTGACACTCACCATTTAAAATTAACACTACCAACAGAGGTTGATTAGCGATTTAGATTCAATGTTCCATCTATAATTTTTCTGAAATTTAACAACAACTAACCGGGAGGCCAGCTCAATGCCCTTCCACCTAGCAGATGCATATGCAAATGATAGACGGTCTGCCCACCATCATCGCCACAATTAATTACCGTGCGATAACCTGATGCCGCTACACCCGCATCGGAGGCAATGTGTTGAGCCGCTAAATACATATCACCCAGCACTGTTGCCTGTGCAGTATCCAGGTCATTCAGGGAGCTTATATGATGCCTAGGTATAATTAGGATATGAGTTGGGGCCTGCGGGTTAATATCTCTAAAGGCCATCACGGTATCGTTCTGATAAATGATATCAGGTGTAATATCACCATTAACCATTTTACAAAATAGGCAATCACTCATAGTTACAGCTCCTCAATGATCCAACGGTTGTGTACAATCTACACTAGAATATCCAATGAGGCTAACCTGTGAAATTACGCTTTCAAATGATCTCAAGCATCGCCGTGCTGTTCCTGTTAATGTCGACGGTTAGCGCCCAGACATTGCCATTATGGGAAATAGGTGTCGGTGCGGGCGGTCTCCATCTGCCTTATTATCGCGGTGTTGACCAGACACGATCCTACATTATCCCCTTCCCCTATTTTAAATATCGGGGTGAATATTTGAGTATTGATGAAGGCGGAGCCCATGGCCGCCTATTCAAGACTGATAATATTAATCTTGAACTCAGCCTAGCCGGCGGTATCCCGGTATCAAGTGACGGCAATAATCCCCGTAGCGGCATGCCCGATCTTGATCCAACCGTTGAACTGGGGCCATCTCTTGCCATCAGATGTTGGCAACACCCGGATCAACGCCGCTCAATCTGGCTCAACCTACCACTCCGTACGGCTATTTCAGTCAATATCAATAAGATCGATCAACAGGGCTGGACCCTATCACCCTTCATTGAATATATCGTCGAGAGCCCACACCCCGGGGACTGGAAGATGGGCCTGGCCTGGGGTCCGCTATTTGCCGATAAAAACTATCATAACTATTTTTATGCCGTCGATTCTGCTTATGTGACCAGCACCCGGAGTGAATACCAGGCTAATTCAGGCTACAGTGGTAATCGAGTAACACTGTCGTTGCAGAAAAACATCGGTGATTTATGGTTAGGTGTATTTTTGCGCTATGACGATCTTAATAATGCGGCCTTCATGGACAGCCCGTTGGTCAATACATCTCACTACCTAGCCAGTGGTGTCGGCTTTACCTGGATTTTTAGCAAATCCACGACACTGGTAGAAATTGATCGTACCGATCATCTATAGAATCTAATTTGAGGACGTATTTGAATCCAGTCGGTACACATTACTGTTAATTGATCCATCACGATAGAGGTCAAAAACCCGAAAGCCAGCGGCAATATGATCCAGGGCAAAATCTTCCTGCCCTGGTTTAAACTGGGCCATGGTCGATGGACAACCCGCCCATAATACACCAGCTGACAGAGTCTCATAGGCCTGATGGGCGTGTCCCCAGCAAACAGCTTTAATCACCGGGTACTGTTGCACGAGTGTTTTAATAAGCTCAGGATTTATCAAGGTAACCGCAGTATCCATCCATACCATGGATGTCTGAACAGGGGGATGATGCATAGCCAACATGACATGTTTTTCAGGGTGCTTATTTATCAGCCCCTCAATACTTTCCAGCTCATGCTCCGTAATCATACCCGCTTCATGCCCGGGCCAGAAGGTATTGACCAGAATTATTAACCAGCCCTGATGAAGCATATGACCACGGCAACTAACCTGGGCAGTTGCCATAATCTGAGCCATCAAGCCTGGCTCATCGTGGTTACCCGCCAGACACCCGGCTTTAACACCAGTGGCCTCAATCAACTTTACCAGACGTCGATAGGCCGCCTCACTTCCATCATGCACGAGGTCACCGGTAAAAATAGACAGATCGGCCCGTATACTATGAGAAAGTGCAAGCCTCAATACCTGCTGGAATGATTCATGACAATTGATACCGTAGAACTCTTTGGTGGTATCAGCAAAAAGATGGGGATCACTGAATTGCCAGAGTCGGAAGTAACCTTTATGCGCGGTTGCCTGTGTCATAACTACCTAAGTCATTACACACAGTCAGAATCACTAACGACCTCGAACATCTCCAGTACATTCTTGCCCTTGTACATTTCCCTGGGGGTCTCTCTCGCCTGGACATGGGCCTGACGAAAGGCATCACCCTTTGTCCAGTCGAGGAAGGCCTGGCGATCCTGCCATAATGTCATTACGACATGATATTCACTACTATCATCATCGGGCCTGAGTACCAGATTACGGATAAATCCCGGTGACTGATCAACCAGCCCCTGACGTGACTTGAAACGTTCTTCAAAGTCACCTTGATAGCCTTCATTAACAGGTATCCTGTTCATAACAACATACATAGGGTATCCTCCCTGCAGTTAATTAACGGTTCGATAGCTAGCGCCTATCAACCACATTATTACGAAGATAGACAGGCAACACCTGACAGGCCGTTACTGCCTGCCCAAGATCAAACTGGTAAGCACCAAGAGCAGCGACATCGACGGCATCAGGATAGCACTCGGCATCCCACTGAACACATTGAGCTCGCAGATGAGAAGCCAATATTGTTTTATAACTTGACCATGCACTGCCTACACCAAACCAGTCATTACCCCCCGGTTGCGGGATCGCCTCTGGAAGACAGACACATTCCTCCGTCTCAGGCTCCATATAACCCTCATTATTCAAACTACAGGCAGACCAATAGACCTCCTGTAAACGAGCATCGAGACCGGCGAGGACTTTTTTATGGCCAAATTTTCGCCAGGCCTGCTGGGCCATCGTAGTAAGTGTTGACACCTTCACCACGGGGATATCCTCTGCATAGGCAAGTGCCTGAGTCACTCCTGCTGCAATGCGCAGACCGGTAAATGCGCCTGGACCACACGACATAGCAATAACATCGAGCTGTGTAAGACTGACGCCACCTTCACCCAGGAGTGAGTCTAACATTGGCAGAATAATATCTGCATGCTGCCGAGGCGAAACCTGAGAGCGACTCAACGTTTCCCCATCAAACCATAATGCAACAGAACAGGCATCAGTTGAGGTATCAATGGCGAGGAGTTTCATTATAAATCTGCACCTACTGTTGTCATTTCATTTATATGCTCACCATCCTGGTTTATAGGCCGGTTAATATGTTGATGGACAAAATCAGCAATGACATCAAAACAACTGGTTGTCTGCATCGCAGGCAGGTTCTGTAAAAATATCCGCCCATAGGATTTGCTGCTCAGTCGCGGGTCACAGATCATCAGGATCCCTTTATCTTCATGATCCCTGATTAATCGGCCGACTCCCTGCTTTAGGGTAATGATGGCATTTGGCAATTGAAAATCCCTGAACGGGTTTTCACCTTTTTGAATCATCAGTTCAGATCGCGCCTGCAGTACAGGATCACCCGGGGTAGCAAAAGGTAATTTATCGATAATGACACAGGACAGGGCCTGTCCCCGCACATCAACGCCCTCCCAAAAACTCCCAGTACCCAGTAATATTGCATTACCATGCTCCCGAAACTGTTGCAGTAATTCATCACGAGGGGCATCGCCCTGAATCAGTAAAGGATAACTCAGCTTTAATGATTTGAACTGCTGGGTTGCCTGCTGCAAGGCGCGATGACTGGTAAAGAGTAAAAAAGTTCTACCCCTCACAGCCTGAATCACCGGCATTGCTACCTGTAAAAGTGCCTTAATGTATCCAGGGTTTGACGGTTCAGGCATTTTTCCAGGCAAATAAAGACAGGCATTCTGCTGGTAATCAAAAGGACTCTCCCAGGTCTCCGAGCAAGCAGCCTGCAGACCTAGACGTTCAGTAAAATGATTAAAGTTATTGCCTACTGATAAAGTGGCGGAGGTAAATACCCAGCCAGTATCATAGGCATGCATTCGATCCTGGAAAGATTCAGCAATATCAATCGGCGTTTCGTGAAGCACAAACCCATGCCTACTCACTTCATACCAACATATATGGGCATCGTTGGCTGTATTAGCAAATACATTCAATAGCTGCACCAGTTCGGAACTGCGTCGCCAGCAGGCATCCAGCCCCTTACTGCGTGAAGATAGTTTCTCTAATAGATGAGATACATATTTGATTTCTTCCTGCAGATTAAACACGCGTTCTGATACCGATATTTTTTCAAGCTCGGGTCGCCATTGCTGTCGTTGCTGACCCGAACCAATAACTTCCCTTAAATCAGTCAGACACCGCCCCATACGTGTCAGCGCATCGGGAAATGTTGGCATATCGCCGGCAATTTGTTGATATTCAAGCAGGCTGTCATTGATCAATGCCATTAACTGACGACTACTTAGTGACTGGCCGAAAAAATCGGTGGCAATACCGGGTATTTGATGCGCTTCGTCTATTATCAGGGCATCTGCGCCTGGCAACAATTCACCAAACCCCTGATCGCGTAACATCATATCGGAAAAAAGCAGGTAATGATTGATAACAAGGACATCGGCTGTCAGGGCCGCTCGTCTGGCCTTTACAACTGGACAATTCGACAATTCTGGACAATCCTGCCCCAGGCAATTATCAGCAGTTGATGTCACCTGACCCCATATAGCAGCATCTTCGGGCAATTCACTCATGCCCGATATATCGCCATCCTTACTCCGGTTATACCAGGACCGTATGCGCTGAAGTTGATCAATCTGCTGAGGTGAACGAAAGGCGCCCTGCCCCTCGCTCTGTTCAAGTCGATATGGACAGATGTAATTACTACGGCCCTTCAACATGACACAACTACGTTGAGTAACGCCCAGGGCCTTTACCACCACAGGCAAGTCACGGAAAAATAATTGATCCTGCAGGTTCCTGGTACCGGTAGAAATAATGACTCGGTTCTGACTTAGCAATGCCGGGGCAAGATAAGCAAAGGTCTTGCCCGTACCGGTACCCGCCTCACAGATGAGGACATCCTTTTTTTCCAGTGTTGAGGCAATCCTTGCCGCCATCTGTTGCTGCGCAGGCCGTGGTGAAAAAGATGGAATATGCCGTGCAAATGGCCCACCCTCACCTAGCACGTCTGTCATGGAGTCTGACTTCATCAATTACATCTTGGCGATAAAACCGTTAGTCGGGCCATGATTATGAACTATGCGTCATCAGACTGGTTATCCCAGAGCTCTTGCTCATCACCTTTTTCTCGCGACCATACCAGTTGACTGATTACCCTGAATTTGGCAACCGACATCAGGCCTCGTTTACTCCGATTGCTGGCTCCACTCTCGTTAATTGAGGCCATAATTTCATTACGATCGGCCTCATAGATTTCATAGGCCTCAAGATTTTCATCCATCAAGACCAGCACGACACTATCCCACTCCTGGTCAAGTTTAAGTTGGCCAATACGTTGACCACTCCTGGCTTCATCAAAAATAGCACGCCCCTTTATCTGGATCTTTTTACCCTCACGCTCACCTCGACCAAGGGCATCATACCCAGTTGTCGCTGTATTTAATAATTCAAGGTTCAATATCTGGGCAGCATCATATTGACAGACCTCACTGGTGACACCAGCTAGAGGTTTACCGGTGGCCCGCCTATATTCGGCTGCTATACGGCGCGCCTCAGTGATTAATTTATCGATCGAATAGACGTCCATACAACTGCCTTGATTAACGTTTCATGCATTCTAACACTGACCACAAAAGGGGTAAATTTATTCATGAATTTCAGTAGCTTAAACATTCACCCCTGGTATATCGACAGCCCCGCGAGATCTAGACACTAACCAGCCTGCCAACTTAAGCTTCTGTTTTAAAAGAACTATTCCATATTGCCCCAGAGACATTAGGTCGTTATAGTACAACAATGGTGACCCTTTTAGACATTGAATAACTCCACTATGGCTGCAACGAGCGACAAGGACATTCCACTAATAAATGGCCTCTTATCGCCACAGGCGTATAACCACCCCACCGAACACATTGCACTCCACCAGACTCATATCTCCTGGGTTTTGTGTACCGGGCCATTCGCCTATAAACTGAAAAAACCGGTCAACCTGGGTTTCTTGGACTTTTCAACCCTAGCAAGGCGTCTGCACTTTTGCGAGGAAGAACTAAGACTCAACAAGGTACTTGCCCCAGAACTCTATCTGGCCGTCGTCAAGATTACAGGTCCTGCCGAGAGCCCTCAGATAGACGGTGATGGCGCTGCAATTGAATACGCCGTAAAAATGATCCAGTTTGACAATAACCAGCAATTTGATCGATTACTCCCTTTAAATCAACTGGAAGCACATCGAATCAAAGAACTGGCAGAAAAAATTTCAGCCTTCCATGAAACCACCGAAAAAAATCTAGATGCTGACTGGAGCGCACCTGAAAAGGTTCATAATCCAGTTCAGCAAAACTACTGTCAGGCCATCGAGCTAAGTCAAACCAGCACCATCAAGACTCGCTTACAGGTGTTATTCGACTGGCACAACCAGCAATACACTCTCCTTGAGGATCTAATTCTCCGACGCCAGGCCAGTGGCTATATACGTGAGTGTCACGGCGATCTTCATCTCGCCAATATTGCCCTCATTAACAATAATGTCGTCATTTTCGATCGCATTGAGTTTGATATCAATCTCAGAATGATTGATATCGTTAGTGAGATTGCATTCCTGCTAATGGACCTGGAGGCCCATCAACAGCATGGCCTCGCATACAATTTCATCAATCACTGGCTTGCACTTACAGGCGACTATACTGGCCTGAATCTGTTAACATACTACAAAACCTATCGCGCCATGATCAGGGCCAAAATTGCATTGATTAGCGACGATCTTAGTCAATTTACATCCTATCTTGATTTAACTGAAACCTACACCAGCCTTAGGGGACAGACCATTATTATCACCCATGGCCTGTCTGGCTCGGGAAAATCATCTGTCACAAAACTATTGGCACCGCAACTGCAGGCTATTGTGGTACGTTCAGATATCGAGAGAAAAAGACATTTTTCTGCCCGTGGTGACACACTCTATAGTGAGGAAACCACTCGAGATACGTACCGGCACATGACAATGGCCTGCAGTGGAATCATTAATGCGGGTTACAATGCAATTCTTGATGCCACCTTCCTGCAAAAGGAACAACGACAACTATTTCTGTCCCTTGCCGAAAAACTCGGCGTCCACTGCATCATTCTCGATTGCTATGCCCCGGTAGCTCAACTGGAGCAATGGATCATCGAACGGTCACAACGCAATGACGATCCCTCAGATGCAACTGTAGCCGTGCTCCATCATCAGCTACACACCCGGGACGCCCTTAGACAGGATGAACATCGCCATTGTATAAGCATCGACACCAGTAAGGCGATTGATATCGACGCCCTTGCCACCAGAATCATAAATAGAACCAAAACTAATGAAATTAAAAGTTAAGCAGCCTTTACTGACAGACTGATACAGCACCAGGTGAGCAAATAGTCCCATCTGGCATACGGGCATTATCCAGTTTGGCACCCTTGAATTGTGCACCACGAATATCTGCTGACAATAAATTGGCGTAGGAAAGATCGGCCCCGCTAAAATCCACCTGGCGGAGATTAGCCCGGGTAAAATCAACACCAACCAATTCTGCATCGCGAAAATTAACCTGCTCCAGATTGGCCTGCATTAATAACGAATAGGACAGATTCGCTGACTGGAGATTTGAACCCTGTAAATTGGCGCCATTTAAATTAGCATTCATGAGTAAAACACGACGCATATCAAGACCAGGGTAGTTACTATTCTGAAGAAAGCAGTTACTCAGATCCATTCCAGCTACGGGGGGATTCGTGCATTCGACAGGCGTATCCTTAACGGGTGTCGTAGTCGAAAAATATTGATAATAAACAATCAATATCACCATAAAAAGCAATAAAAAGATCACTCTGTTTTGCCACTGTCGGTGGCGATTTTGTTCCAGCTTACGAGAGATAATGGAGCCAGACTCATGGTCTTCATCGTGATCATAATTTAACTGTTCTGACAGAGTGCCATGGGCGTGCTCACCGTCATCAGCCCATCGCCGCGCAGCTGCCAGACGATCACGCGCTAGTGGATCACTAAGATCAGCCTTCATAACGGTAGGTATCAGCTCAGGGTGTTCATCAATTCTGGTCCAAGTTTGCTGATCATGGCTAATCTCATCGCTGGGCGCCACCCGCCCCAACAGTATCTCACGTTGAACATGCCCAACTGTAAATGGTCCATGTACCTGCGCTGACTGACGAATGTACCAGTTCCGGGTTGCCTGATTATCATTGCTTGGCATTGATCACATTGTCCTTATAAAGACTTTATTCAATAAACATAAACCTTAAATATTAATAAGTGTAGCAATTAGTTAAACTATATCATTGAAGATGCCGATATATGAATTGAACTAAAAGAATAATATATCTTGTCATTTCAGTATGTTATAGTACCAGGCTGAACATAGGTGGGCACCATGGAACGTTCGAAAATCAGCCTCTCAATGGACACTAAAAAACTAGCCAACAATATAAAAAACCCTGATTTTCAAAAATAATGAAGCCCATAACACCAGACAGCCGTATTGAAGACCATAAACTGGGCCTATCTCAGACACCTCAGCCTTCGCCCTCACAATGGCAAGATGCTGAACAGCTCAGATCATCCAAGATACTGATTGTAGACAATAATCCTGAACACACCAGGATTACCGAGATTATCCTCAGATCCAATGGCTTTAACGACATTATTAATGCCATAGAACATAGCGAAATCGAAGAACACCTCAACGCAAAACTGAACAAAATAAGCCCTAAGCTTGACCTCATCGTTATAGATATGATGACACTGGGCAGTGATGCCATTAAACACTGCCGTCAATTACATTCGTCCGGCATTCCAATCATGTTAATTTCACCCAATGTCGAATGGCATGAAGATGCTATGACATCAGCCCTTGATGCCGGCGCCCAGGACATACTCTTCAAACCGATTCATCAATACGACCTGATCCCACGGGTTTTATCGTTACTGCGACTTAAAAAAGAACGGGATATTAATTCTCAAAGAGAAGGCATACTGGAATCAGAGTTGGCCGAACGTAAAATAATTGAGGCCCGTCTCCAGTATATGGCTAATCATGACGACCTCACCGGACTGTGCAATCGTAAGCGACTACAACAAGCCCTGGACGTAGCCAATCTTCAGGCTGATCTAAATGGTCGACAGTCTGCCCTAGTTTACATTGACCTCAACCAGTTCAAGGTTATCAATGACCTGGAAGGACATGATGCTGGCGATCGACTCTTAACTACAATAGCCAATATACTGCGTAGACACTCGAGTGCTACCGCTACGATGTCTCGTATAAATTCGGATGAATATGCAATTTTATTTGAAGATTGCAATGAAAAATCTGCCTATAATTTCACCAATGAGATAAGACAGGATATTGATAAATTACAGTTTCGCGTAGACAATCGCAAATATACGGTCGCTGCCAGTTATGGCATTGTAGCTATAAAACCTGGATCTAAGTTTTCCAGTGTTGACATTCTGGCCAATGCCGACAAGGCCTGCTATGAGGCCAAACGCAAGGGCCGAAACAATATCCATATCTATAACAAGTCAGATAACAATTTTGACACCTTGCGTGAAGATGCCTACTGGATACCTAAAATCAAAGAGGCTCTTTCCGGGTCTAAATTAAAACTATTATTCCAGCCCGTATTGGATATTCATACCAATAAGATTGATCGTTTTGAGGCGCTACTAAGAATGGTAGACTCAAATAATGAACTGGTTACGCCCGATAATTTTATTCCCGTCGCAGAAAGAAACGGGTTAATTCAGGAAATTGATCTATGGGTTGTCAGCCGCTCCTTTGATATCCTGTCGAGCAGCGCAAAATTAAACCGAAAAATCTCTTTTAACATCAATCTTTCCAGTCATTCATTCCATGAAAATAAATTTCTACCCCTGGTGATTAACAAACTGAAACAGACAAAAATTGACCCTAATCGTATCACCTTTGAAATCACTGAAACAGCCGCAGTAACTAGCTATAAGAAGGGTCGTGAAGTACTGGAGGAATTACGCAACCTGGGTTTCAAGATCGCCCTAGATGACTTCGGCTCTGGATTTAACTCATTCTTCCACCTGAAACAATTACCCGTTGACTACATAAAAATTGACGGTGGTTTCATAGCCAATCTTATGACAGATACTGTTGACCAGACCCTAGTTAAATCAATTACGGAAATTTCTCAAAAACTTGGTAAAAAGACAGTAGCCGAATTTGTTGTAAACAGAGAGACTCTGGAATTACTGAAAAGCTACGGTGTTGATTATGCCCAGGGCTTTTACATTGGCAAACCAGGTGAGATCAATTCCTTTAACGCTGCCTAGTCCTGGCCAGTATCACCCACACCTCTTTTAAGATGCCTCTAGCTGCCGTTCTTCTGTACCATGCAATGAAACTAATAACCTGGCCTCAGCCTGACTTAAACCATGTATATCCATTAGTCGATCTAGTGACGCCCCGCCCTTCACTGCCCTAATCGCATTTTCATACTCACGCTTAACACTATCAGATGCCTCGATTTTCTCCAGCCGTTCTGACAAGCGCCTCATTTTTTCATCTATAGCATCAATTCGTCGATCAATATTTGAAGATACACGACACAATGCAACCATATCACTCTGAACCTGTTGAGCATCAGCGATCAAATTTCGTCTTGTTTTATTTATTCGTAAGCCAAGATAAATTAGCAAAAACAGAAATAACGCATTGGTAATGGTTAATAACAAAACAGTTTCAGATAAAATCATAAAGCACCTATACCTAATGTTTAAGGGTTTAGCGTTCTACTATCGCATCCCATTCATCAGGCGTTAGCAGTTTATTGATATCAATCAAAATTAACAATGAATCATTCTTACTATGAACACCCTGTATAAACCGTGAGCTATCATCATTACCGATATTAGGTGCCATATCGATCTCGGATTCCTGTAAATAAACGACCTCTGCCACACAATCAACCAGCATGCCCAAAACCTGACCACTTGATTCAATAATAACGATTCTACTTAAATCATCAAGTTCCTTAGAGGGTAAGGAAAACCGTTTTCTGGTATCAATAACCGTAACTACATTACCCCGTAGATTGATTATCCCTAATACATAATCGGGGGCCCCTGGGACTGGAGTGATTTCAACGGAACGTAACACCTCCATTACCTGCATAACTGTGATGCCATATACTTCATTATCCAGATGGAATGTTACCCACTGAATAACATTATCCTCTAAGTTCTCTTCCTCTTGAGCCATACCTAAATCACCTCTATGGGTATAATGTAAATAAAATTATTGATCAATTACCAGCAGGATTTATGCCAACCGAAAATAATTGCTGATTTCCCTGTATGACCTTCTGAATCAAGCGGGTATTAAGCAGTACATACTGAAAATCTCGACTCATACCAGCTAACCATGGACGAGTATTAGATTTACTCTTATAGACGATGTTTTCAGCTGTAATATTTATAAGGCCGCCAATTTCTTCAATCTCGATACCAAATTCATAGTCTGATTTTAAAACCAGAATAAATTTCGCAGGTAATTTGGCCTGGCGCGAAAACTGGTTTAAAATCGTTGAAACATCATAGTGTGTAGACGTACAGATAGCATCGCGATCAAGCAGAGCTTTAACTGTAACAATACTATGATCGGCCACGATATACTCAGTGGATTCGATTGAAAAGGAAAAATACTGATGGTTCTCTGACAGGGCCTCCGTATAGTTGTCTCTGGTAGTGTCAAAAAACTGTTCATCGATAAGATGTACATCTTTTTTTTCATCAACAATTGGAATAGCTGGTAAATCCTCACAGGTATCGAGTAATAAGTCAGAAATATAGCTACCAATACTTGAAGTTAGTAATTGATTACTCATACTGCCTCCTGTATCAAGTCAACAGCCACAGACCGGGTTCGTTGAATAATGTCGTTGACAAGCCTTTTATAGGCCAATGTTGCACGCGACCTGGCGGCAATATCCAGAATTGAAACACCTTCTTTGCTGGCTTCACGTAATTTCGTATCCGTAGGTATATAGAATTGCCAAATATTTTCAGGATATTTCTGGTTCATTACTTCAAGACTTGATTGAGAGGCACGCGTCCTTTTATCATACATTGTCGGTACAATAAGATAGTTCAGATTTTGATTAATGGATTTATTCACCATAGCAAGTGTCTCAATCATACGCTCCAGGCCATTGAGTGAGAGATATTCGGCCTGAGAAGGGACGATGAGAAAATTACAGGCTGCAAGTGCATTAATCATCAACACACCAAGAATTGGCGGGCAATCTATCAGCACATAGTCATACTGTTTTTCTAATTTTTCTAAAACATTTTTTATAATCAGGCCCTTTCCCGGACTACCACCAATACTCCTGTCAACTGTTGCAAGCATTAGTGATGATTTAAGGATTGAAATCCCGGACATATCAGTTTTCCGAATATGATCCTCAGGATTAACCATGGAATCGCAAAAAGACTGGTAAACACCATAGCTAGAATCGGCCGGATCAAAACCCAGATAACTGGTGAGAGAACCGTGCGGATCCAGATCTACTAGTAAAACTCTTCCACCACGTCGAGCAAGAATAGAAGCCAGGGTGATGGTCGTGGTTGTTTTACCAACACCACCTTTTTGATTAGCAATTGACCAAACCTTCATATAAGCCTCCGTTATCTGGTACCATTTTCCTGCGCTTCAATAGGTGGCAGCTCAATGGGTGTAAACAAACGTATGGGTGGTGGTATTATTATAAGATCCTTAGCGCTGCCTTTTGGTTGTAATTCCAGTCCATTTGATGTTGATGGGCTAATATTAAACAATTCATCTGAGGTTATAGGCGCATTTTCCTGAATAATAACGGGCGATTCATCTACTGGCGGTGAAACGGTCTGATCCCTGGTCTGATCTATAAGACCAATACCATTAATCTGGTCATTGGTTGGTAATTCTTCCTGACTGGCATCCTTATTTTTCCGGGCAGTTTTCGTGACATTATTATTTGCCATCACAACTATGACTACTCGACGATTTTCTTCTTTTCCTTCAGCAGTCGAATTGTCAGCAACGGGCCGTGTATCTCCATACCCAACTATTGAGAGACGCTCAGAGAGGATGCTCGACAACTCGAACAGTCGGGCAATACTTGCTGCACGGGCAGAGGATAACTCCCAGTTTGAAGGAAATAATTCAGTCGAAATTTTATCGCTATCGGTATAACCCTCTACTTTAATTGCGTTAGGGAATTTATACAAAATAGACGACAGTTCCTTTAAAATAGGTATAACCTTTTCTCTTAACTTTGCACTTCCACTACGAAAGAGAATGCTGTCCTTAATCTCGATTTCAAGCCAGAGGTCATTCTTCCTGATATTGATCACACCAACATCAATTAATTCTGACATAGCGGCAATAACACCTTTTTCTATTTCACCAATTGCGGAGTCATTATCAGGTGAAGTATAGATATCCTCGCTATCTTTCGGGCGCCTGGCTCCATCCTGATTAACATAATCCAGGCCTTTACGTTCAATAATTAGTACATTTGGGCTACTTTTATACTGCATATCAGATAACACAGGAGATTTTGATACCTTGCCAACCTGAATTGGATCTAGAGATTTTGGTGAAGAACGAAAAGCGGACATTAATGAATCCGATAAAACACGATATTTACCCTCATTAACAGATGATACTGAATACATGACAACAAAAAATGCAAACAATAATGTAATAAAGTCAGCATATGACACCAACCAGCGTTCGTGATTTTCGTGCTCTTCATGCTTTTTCTTGCGGGCCATTAATTAATATAACCTTCAAGCTTGGTTTCAATATTTCTGGGATTTTCTCCCTCGGCAATAGAAATAATGCCCTCTATGATCATCTCTCTAAAGGTAGTCTGATCATGAACCACACCCTTTATTTTAGTAGCCATAGGTAAAAAGAATAGATTAGCTAAGCCAACTCCGTAAATAGTTGCAACGAATGCAACAGCAATACCTGATCCGAGTTTACTGGGGTCTGCTAGGTTATTCATAACATGAATTAACCCCATAACCGCACCAATAATACCAATAGTAGGCGAATACCCGCCCATACCCTCAAATACCTTTGCAGACTGAGTATCAAGATACTCCCTAGACTCCAGTTCTACCTCAAGAATACCGCGAATTATTTCTGGCTCACTGCCATCAACTAAAAGGGTTAACCCCTTTCGAGCGAAAAATTCTGGTTCTGTCTCTGTTAACTCTTCCAGTCCCAAAAGCCCTTCCTTCCGAGCAACATTACTCCAGTCGACTATCTTGGCAATTGTCTCTGCGTGATTTATTTTTGGTGGGAATAACACCCACATGGCAGTCTTAAGTGATCGTATAAAAACCTTCATAGGTACCTGAATTAAAATGGCACCGACGGTACCGCCAGCAACAATAAGAAAAGCGGTCGCTTGCATCAGGGAATCAAGGTGACCACCTTCAAGGTAGTTACCACCCAGGATCGCTACAAATGCTAGAATGGTCCCGGCTAATGTTAAAATGTCCATCGTTTATATACCTGCCAATACATCTACTATCTTAAACAAGGGTAATTCATAGTCAACTAATCCGGATTTTGATAACATCATAGGCATCCCATAGACAACAGACGTTGATTTATCCTGGGCAATTATAGTAGCTTCCTTATCTTTTATAATGCGTGCGCCATCGGTGCCATCCTTCCCCATCCCCGTTAAAATGACAACTAATGATTTCCCATTTACTTTATCAGCTATAGATTCCAGGGTAGTATCTATACATGGTTTATAGGTTTCTTCTAAAGATGCTCGTTTAACAGATATCATTAGCGAGCTGTTCATATGACTCATAACTGTTAACTGATGCCCTCCAGGTGCTATATAAACAGTACCATCAACAAGGATTTCATTATCCTCTGCTAATTTAACCCTGACATTAGCTACACTATTTAGCCGTTCAGCAAATGGCCCAGTAAAACTTTCAGGCATATGTTGTATAACAATTAAAGGTCGGCAATAATTAGCAGGTAGTTTTTCTATAATTTGCTGTATTGCTGGCGGACCGCCAGTCGATGCACCAACAACTATGAGTTTATGTGACAGTAAATTGATACCAATCTCAGAATTGGTAGAATTAGACGTTTGTTCCAAACCTATATGCTGCGAATCATTTATCTTACTTAGTTTACTTTTTGCCACCTGACGGACTCGATTACATATATCCTTAACTACGGCATCATAATTGTTATGAATATCCTTAATATTCTTTGACATATAATCCACGGCACCAGCATCAAGAGCCGTCAACGTTGCTCTTGCTCCTGCAGTAGAAAATGAGGACAACATTAGGATTGGTATCCTTTTTCTTTTCATTATTTCCTTAACTGCTGTAATACCATCCATATCTGGCATCTCAATATCCATGGTGATAACATCAGGTAAATGCTTCTCAGCCAGCTCTACAGCCTCCCTGCCATTACAAGCCTCTGCCACAATTTCTATAGTACGGTCTGCCTGTAATATCTCAGCCAGCCTTTTTCTAAAAAAGATTGAATCATCAACTATAAGGACACGTATTTTTTTCATTTCTATAAACCATTTGCATGGTTCTTCATTAATCCAGGAACATCAAGAATTAATGATATTTTACCGTCACCAGTAATGGTTGCGCCTGATATGCCCTGAGTCCCCTGTAATAAAGCACCTAATGGTTTAATAACTACCTCCTCTTGACCAAGGAGCGCATCTACAATTAACCCATAATCCTTACCAGCAGAATTAACCACTACAATACGTTTGTCGATTTTATCAGACATCTGTTTACTGGAAAGCCAAGTATTCAAATGAAATATTGGCAGTGCCTTATTTCTTATAATAAGTACATCTTGTCCATCTACAGTTTTAGCACTCCCTTCATCATAATTAAATATCTCAACGACGCTGGCCAGGGGTAACGCATAAACTTGACCACTAATAATAACCATCAGGGTGGGCATAATAGCCAGCGTCAATGGAACTTTTATTTCAATACGACTGCCATTTCCTTTCACTGATTTGATATTAATAGAACCATTTAACTGGGATATTTTTGTTTTAACTACATCCATTCCAACACCTCTACCAGAGATATCTGAAATATTGTCTTTAGTAGAAAAACCAGGCATCAGAATTAGATTATAACATTCATCATCAGCCATTCTTGAAGCAGTATCAAAATCAATTAAACCCTTTTCAACCGCTTTGCTTCTAATAATATCGGGGTCAATACCTGCACCATCGTCCTCAATAGATAAAAGTATATACTCTCCTTTCTGTTCTGCAGATAGGGTAATAATTCCTTTTGTTGGTTTGCCAGCCTTTTCCCTTACCTCAGGTGACTCAACACCATGGTCGACTGAATTTCTAACAAGATGAATAAGCGGATCAGCAAGTGCCTCGACTAGATTTTTATCAAGATCTGTTTCCTCACCGATCATAATCAAATCAACATCTTTATTAAGACTACGAGATAGATCCCGTACTACGCGTGGAAAACGTCCAAATACCTTTTTAATAGGCTGCATCCGGGTCTTCATAACTGCTGTCTGAAGATCAGAGGTGACAAGATCAAGATTACTTACGGCTACTGACATTTCTTCATTAACAAAAGTTGATTCCAGAGTTGACAACCTGTTTCTAACAAGTACTAGTTCGCCTACAAGATTCATAATGTCATCGAGTCGTCCAGTATCAACACGAACAGTAGACTCCTGCTGACGACCCTGCTTATCATCTTTTTTAATGGATTTTATTGGTTTTTTAGTAACATTATTCGGGATACGTCCAACTAGATCACTTGGTTCTTCTTTTCCAGAACTTATAACATCAGCATTATTTACAGGCGGATTTATTGTCGTTGTTATATCAATATTAACTTTTTCAAAGGATTGATCAGAAACATGATCATCATTTACAGAATTTCCTGGATGACTCTCATAAAATGGCACTGATAAACCTTCACCCTTACCTTCTATTTGGGTAGAATAATCGCCATGCTTTTTCACCTCTCCTGGTACAGCTCCACCATGAATATTATCAAGCAGGGATTCAAATTCATCCTCAGTAATATCATCTGATTCTATATTTAAACATTCTTTTTGACTCGCTGCTTCTCCAGTTAATTCAATATTTGTTGCAGTAGGTATCGAACTACCATGCAATGTATCTAACAATTCCTCAAATTCATCATCCGTAATATCTTCACCTGAGCCAAGAGTTATATCGGCACTATTTTCTACTATATTTGTATCATCATTAGGTAACTCAGTTATTTCTATTTCTTCAACAAGATTATTATCGGGTGACGTACTGTCTTTTCCCTGAACCTCTCCATTACTACCATTCAAAAATGATTCCAGGCTTTCTATTAACGCTTGCGGGGCTAAGTCTGGGTCTTCAGTATTATTAATAGAATTAAACATTCCACGGAGATTGTCATGAACTTCCAAGATCACATCCATCAGGTTACGTTCAATTCTTAGGTCTCCTTGACGTAATAAATTAAATACATCTTCTGCTCGGTGACAAAGTATAACTAATGCATCAATTGCTAGAAAACCTGCCCCACCCTTAATCGTATGAAAACCTCGAAATATCGCATTTAATAACTCCGCATCATTAGGATTAGATTCAAGCTCGACCAGTTGCTCATCAAGCAACTCCATAATTTCCCCTGCCTCTATCAAAAAATCCTGCAATATTTCATCATTAAAATCGATTGACATAATTCTTCCTTAAAATCCCAGACTAGATAGCAAATCATCTACTTCGTCCTGACTTGACAAACTCTCAGAAGTAGACACACCAGGAACACAAGGACCTTCCAGGTCATTGCTTTTTTTATTATTTGTCTTTCTACTATCATCACTGGTACACTTAATCACCTGTACCAGACTATCTTCTACCCCTTGCACCAGATTAATTACCTTCTCAATAATTTGACCTGTTATATCCTGATAACTCTGAGCAACAATAATTTCATTTAAACCATTTTTAATAAGAATATTATTTTTCTGCATCTCTTCCAAATAGGTAGTAATTCTCTTTGTGAGCAATCTAAATTCTTTTGCATCCATTTCTTTGCCAATGAATTTATTCCAGTCCTGCAGGAGTTTCACTGAATCAGTATTAACCCCTTCTACTGTTGGTATAATCGACTCAACTACACTAAGGGTTTTTTCAGTAGCCTCTGATGTTTTTTCTATTACATAATTTAGTCTAATTTTTGCATCTCTAATCTCATTTTCATCAAGTTCAGTAAAATTAATTTCTGATTCAAATGCACGCAGTTTCTCATGTAGTCCACGTGTTAATTTTCCAATTTCATTAAATATTGTTGGCGAATTACTTTCAGTAAGCGCACTTATTAATTCACTTGATTTTTCTTCATTATTATCTTCTAGCGAACAAACAAGTTCTCTTGCTAGAGTTAATAACTGTTCCTGATTATTAGGCTGATAAGTCATAGAAATCCCTTTATTTAGACGCCTCTATCCTTTCAAATATTTTTTTAATTTTTTCTTCTAATGTAGCCGCTGTAAATGGCTTAACAATATAACCGTTAACTCCAGCTTCTGCGGCCATAACTATTTGATCCTTCTTTGATTCGGCTGTTACCAGCAAAACTGGCAATGTAGACATGCTGGGGTCTGCTCTGACTGCTCTTAATAAGTCAATCCCCTGCATCCCTGGCATATTCCAGTCAGTGACAAGAAAATCATAATCACCATTCTTAAGCATAGGCAACGCAGTTGTACCATCATCTGCCTCGAAGGTATTATTGAAACCCAGGTCTCTCATCAAATTTTTTATAATTCTTCTCATTGTAGAAAAATCATCTACTATGAGTATTTTCATATCCTTGTTCAAAATAGGCCTCCTAAACTAATCATCATTTATCCAATGCCCTAACCTTGCCTGTAAGCGTATCAATGCCTGACTATGTATCTGACTGACTCGTGATTCACTAACACCAATCACTGCTCCTATTTCTCTTAAATTTAAATCTTCTTCATAATAAAGGGTCAAAACCATTCTTTCTCTGTCAGGCAAACCTCGTATTTCATTAGCCAGGCTTTTTTTGAAATTTTCTTTTTGTACACCTTCATAGGGCCCTAACTGATCCATAGATTTTGATGAAATATGATCATCCGTTGCTCCCATTTCCTCAAAACTCAATAGCCGACAACCACTCGCATCCTGAAGTGTTTTATGGTATTCGTTAATACTCATATTGAGTTCTTTAGCAACCTCATGATCTCTAGCATCTCTACCAGAACTGTTTTCTATGTTACGAACAGCTTCAGCCACCTGCCTTGCCTTTCTATGAACTGACCTAGGAGCCCAGTCACCCTTACGGATCTCATCAAGCATTGCTCCGCGTATTCTTATTCCGGCATATGTTTCAAAACTAGCGCCTTGCCCGGCATCATAATTTTTATATGCCTCCAATAAACCTATCATGCCTGACTGGATCAAATCATCTACTTGAACACATGGCGGAAGTCTACTCATAATATGATAAGCAATCCTTTTTACGAGTGCCGCATACTTGTCAACCATCTCGCTTTTTTCTTTATTCATATTTTTTTCACTTTCGTACATTGCTAAATTTGTCATATCACATTGCCATCGTGTTGTTTTTAGTGAGGTACAATCGTTCTAGAAAAAATTCAATATGACCGCTCGGTGTATCTGGAATTGGCCACTTACTTGTTTTATCCGCATATTTATTAATCGCCATGGATGAAGGACTCCTTGGGTATGCATTAACAACAGGTTTCTGCTTCTGAATTGATTTTTTCAGGTATTCATCGTAGGGCACAGCCCCAACATAATCTAATGCTACATCTAGAAATCTATCAGTTACTTTCAATAATTTATTAAACAGGACTCTACCATCGGCATGGGTATTGACCATATTTGCCACTATGCGGAATTTTTTTATGGCATGATTTCTCTCAAGAATTTTTATTAAAGCATAGGCATCTGTTATTGAGGCTGGCTCATCACAGACTACGACAATGACATCATGAGAGGCCCTACTAAAGGCTATAACATCATTAGCAATACCAGCAGCAGAATCAATGACAAGAACATCAGGTTGGTAATCCAGAGTATTAAATTCTCTAATTATTCCGGCATATTCCCTGTATCCCAGCGATGTCATTTCTTTTACGCCTGATGCAGCAGGGATTATTTTTATTCCGGAGGGACCCTCTACCAGGATTTCGTTCATCGTCTTCTCCCCTCTTACTACATGAGAGAGATTATGTCTGGCCTCTATTCCCATAACTATATCCATATTGGCCAGGCCTAAATCAGCATCCAGCACCAGCACTTTCTTACCCTTGTTAGCCAGGGCAACTGATAAATTTGCTGCGATGTTTGTTTTACCTACACCACCTTTACCACCAGTTACAGTAATAACCTGAACTGGCTTATTTTTTGTAATACTTCTCAAGCCAGAAGCCTGATCTATTGCTTTGTTAAACGCATGCATTAACATTGGCCTCTCTATAGTTCATTGCCATCTCCAGGTCTGAGGGCAATTGATTGTCTTTTTTACTGAGTGAAATACAGTGTTCAATTAACTGGTTTGCATTAGCCATGCTGATATCCTCTGGCACCTGCTGCCCATTAGTTGTAAAGGCAAGTGGTAATTTACATTCAATTAATGAATCAAGGATCTGTCCAATCATTGGAGATTCGTCAAGTTTTGTCACAATGCAATCTGAAGGGGAGTAACAGTTAAAGCTTTTTATAATATCTCTGGCTGCTTTCGTCTGTGTATTAGCTGACATAACCAGGCTTTTTTTAACATTAAAACGTGATTGGTCGAGAATTGCTGCCTGCTCGGTATTATTATTATCGTACTGTCCGAGTCCAGCTGTATCGATTATGATTAACTCCTTATCATAGTAATCATTCAATATTGAGGATAATTCAGCATTTGATTCTGCTAATTTCACCGGTATATCAATTATTTTTGCGTAAACCTTTAACTGATCGTAGGCAGCAACGCGATAATTATCAATAGTAACTAGCCCGACTTTCCGTTTTCCATATCTTAAGGCATACGCCGCGGCCAGTTTTGCTGCCGTGGTTGTCTTTCCTACACCTGTTGGTCCTACAAGCGCGACAATTCCACCGGTATCCAATACAGTTTTCGTACTCACTGGAATTTGACTTGATAAGGCCGACAATATTTTTTTCCAGTAAACCTTTTTATCACCCTCCGTTGTCAGGATAGATGTTAGTTCCAAACTTAATTTTTCACTGAAACCCATACTAACCAGCTTTGTAACAAACTGAGCTTGCATAGGTTTTTTTACATTGAGATTCGACCAGGCAATACTGGCCATTTGCCCTTCTAGCAACTCTTTAATACTTAATATTTCTGATTTCAAAGAACTGAGTTCGCCTGAACTTATATCATTCGCTAAATTATTTTTTGGTTCCTGCTTAATCTGGCGAGGCTTATATTCAAATTTATCGATTGCATCGGATTCCTGCTCAGCCATTGCCTCATAATTATTAGCACTCCTTATCTGGGGCCTGACTACATCCGGACTCTGGGTAAATATTGACTCGTCATAATCAATGGCAGCAATTATCTCAACTCCACCATCTACACGAGTATTAGACATTATTACTGCTTCAGGACCTTGATCGTCCCTCACCATTTGAAGTGCTGTTTTTACATCTTTAGCGAAATAGCGTTTTATTTTCATTTTTAGTTTCTTATGCCGGTACCGCTGAGCCTACAGTTGCAACAACCTTAACCTGCTTATCCTCGGGTATTTCGTTATAGGCCAAAACTGTTAAGCCACTAATTGAATGTTTAACAAATTTTGACAACATTTGACGTAAGGCAGGTGGAACTAGCAGGACCGGATTTATGCCATTAACTTCCATTTTTTGTGTGCTCTCTATCAACATAGTATGTAATTTGTCCGCCATTCCCGGCTCAATCCCAACACCATTTTGCTCACGTGCCTGCACTGCATCATGCAATAGTTGTTCCAACTTCCCATCTAGCGTAATAACTGACAAGGAATCCCCTATATCATTGATATTATTAACTATTGCACGTTTCAGGGCGACTCGCACAGAAGCAATAAGGGCGTCAGGATCTTGACTATAGGATGCTTCAGCCGCTAGTACTTCAATGATTGTCCGCATATCGCGTATAGATACACCTTCTTCGAGCAGGTTACGCAAAACCTTTTGTAACAGGCCAAGAGAAATCGTCTCGGGAACAAAGCCCTCAACAAGCTTTGGTGATATTGAAGCAACTGCATCAAGCAGGTGTTGAACCTCCTCACGACCAAGTAATTCATGACTATGAGTCTGAAGAATATGGCTTAAATGGGTAGCTATTACTGTCCCTGGATCAACAACTGTGTAACCAAGTGATTGCGCCTGATCACGGTTAATCGGTTCTATCCAGATAGCATCCATTCCAAATGCAGGATCTTTACCGGGTATACCGTCCAGATTGCCAATCGCATTTCCGGGGTTTATTGCCAACAATCTATCAGGATGAATTTCTGCCTGAGCAATTGGAATACCAAGAAGGGATATACTATAGACATTAGGTTCTAACTCCAGGTTGTCACGAATATGAACAGAAGGGATCAGGAATCCAAGATCATGAGTTAATTTCTTCCTAACCCCCTTGATCCTGGCCATTAATTCGCCACCTTGATGAGCATCTACCAAGGGGATAATTCTATAACCTACCTCCAGGCCAATTGTATCTACAGGTTTAACATCAGACCAGTCTAGCTCTGATTCAGGAATTACTTCATTATTTACAACTGGCTCTTCTTCAATGTTCTGAACACTCTCCGTATTCTTTTGGGTATGTACATAATATGCACCAAATCCAGACATGCCAGCCAGCAATAAGAATACGAGATTAGGCATACCTGGTATTACCCCCATAATCCCCAGGACACCTGCGGTAACACCCAAAATACGCGGATCAGCAAACATCTGCGAAAAGATTTGCTGCCCCATATTCTGCTCACTTGATACCCGCGTCACCATAATGGCAGCCGCGGTAGAGAGCAATAATGATGGGATTTGCGCAACCAGACCATCACCAATAGTTAATAAGGTGTAATTATGAATAGCTTGGCTAAAGGCCATATCATGCTGCGCCATTCCTACTGACAAACCACCAATAATATTGATAAACAGTATCAGTATCCCGGCTATAGCATCACCACGGACAAATTTACTCGCACCATCCATAGAGCCATAAAAATCTGATTCCAGCACAACCTCTGATCGACGCAGCTTTGCCTCTTCCTGAGAGATAACACCCGCATTTAAATCAGCATCAATAGACATCTGCTTACCAGGCATTGCATCAAGTGTAAAGCGGGCAGTAACCTCGGAGATACGACCGGCACCCTTGGTTACGACAACAAAATTAATAATCACAAGGATAGCAAAAACAACGAGGCCAACAGCGTAGTTTCCACCAATTACAAAGTCACCAAAGGCCTCGATAACATGGCCCGCCGCATCTGTACCTGTATGGCCATCAAGCAACACAACACGAGTCGAAGCAATATTCAGTGCCAGACGTAACAAGGTTGCCACCAGTAGAACCGTTGGAAAAGCAGCAAATTCCAGAGGACGATTAATGTAAATACCTGATAAAATTACAATCAATGCCAGGGTTATATTAAATGTAAAAAATATGTCCAACAGCGCAGCGGGTAACGGGACAACCAACATCGCCAACATTGCCAGCAATAACACCGGGGCCCCAATCAACCCACTCTTGCTGAAGTTCTTAATACTTAATACGAGACTGTCGTTCATTTACATCTCCGCAACATCATTATTACATTTCCAATTACAATGCATTTTTCATACCTGTTTATTCATCACGTCGTAATTCTTCCGGAATCTCGACATCATCAATATTGAGTTTGTTTTTCACGCTCGGATTTCTCTTCAACTGGTAGATATAGGCCAGTACCTGTGCGACAGCAATAAATAGACCTGCTGGTATCTGTTCATTTAGATCTGTGCTGTAGAATAATGCACGAGAAAGTGGCGGTGCCGAGACAACAGGTATATCGTTTGCCTGAGCTATGTTTCGAATCTGGAATGCGATGAGATCCTTACCCTTTGCTACAACTATGGGGGCTGCCATATTATCCTGGTCGTATCGAATGGCGACTGAATAATGGGTTGGGTTGGTTATAATCACATCAGCTTTAGGTACCTGTTCCATCATCCGCCGTTGTGATACCTCACGTTGGCGTTCTCGTAAGGCTCGCTTGGACTCCGGATTACCTTCAGTCTGTTTATTTTCCTCCTTAATTTCCTGTTTCGTCATCTTCATTTGACGACTATGATCCCA
>CAZYTT010000005.1:0-2698 GCA_964650235.1 uncultured Gammaproteobacteria bacterium
AACAGCTTGATAACACGTTGAGGAACAGGCTGCATGAACTGACAAACACACCCTGATAAAACCGCGCCGGGCGTTGGCATCACACTAATCTATACCTTGTTGGCAGAATTGCCAGAACTCGGCACATTAAACAGCAAAGAAATCGCTGCACTCGTCTGTGTCGCACTGCATGAGAAAGTTTATTACCATGCTTAATGCGGTGGTCAGAAATGAGCGTGAATGGGCTTATTGAGATTTACTCTTGGGGTTGACGCCACAGTCACTTGTTAGGCCAGCCGCAACTCCTTTAAAGATGCAATTGAGTTACTTTCACTTACGTCAGGATTAATACTCAATTCAAGCATAGATACCGCTAAAAGATCCAAATGATAATCTTCAATTTCGCTGGTTGAGCCTTCTGGACTGAAGTTCCACTGCTGTCTTATGATTTCGAAATAAGATTGGCCACTGTCATTAGACCAACGTAAAACATACTCTTGAGTCCGTTCTATCTCAAACTCTTCAAAGTTAAGCCTGATCCATTGAAGTCTCTGAGGGTTATCGAAGAACAATCGAATTATCTGTTTTCCTGGACATGAGGCGCGCCAGCCAGAGTCTTTACCCGGTATCAGTGCGGACTCAATTGGAAACGCTTCGTCCTCCGAGCTGACTTCAACCTCGGCAATCTTCTCGACATCCAACCATTGCTGATCAGAATCGACAGTTTGTTTCTTATCTAATTTAATAATTCTCTTGCGCATAAGGGTGTCTTCTATATTTAAGCATAGTTCGATCAATACCAATCAACGCCTAACAGGTAAATATACAAACTCTTCTATATCTAGGATATGCAGAGTCTTTATACCCCAGGGAGCTGACCTGGTAGGTTTGAGGAATTTTTTCCGCTTTTGCCGGGTGCATCAATCTGTCCCACAGGATGGCTAGCCAGTATCGCGCTGCCGATTAAATGTACTGTTAGCATTTGTTCCCCCTGGATTAATCATCGACCTCTGGGTAGATCATGAGCTGCTGTAATAGGTAAGCATCAACTTACAGGGTGCGCACCCTATCGTCAATTCGATGTCCTGAACCCGGTGTCAGTACCGATACTCAGGGTTAGCTCTTTGACCATACCTACCCCGCCTGCCTTTGCTCACGATGATCAGATAGCAATGTTGCGCTACCGATTACCGCTGACCTTCTTCTTACCAGAAGATCGCTTAGCCCAGGGAGAAGCTGACTTCGTATTGTCAGACGCATGACTCCGCGTCTTTTTTCCTGATCGCTGTGATTTAAAATTGGAAGTTTTACCAGCAGGTCTTCTAGCCTGCTGCCTACGTCCCTTGTTTATCGGCTCGGCTTTAATTGAAGGGTCAGGTTCATAGCCTTCTATATTGCTTTTAGGAATCTCGGATTGAATCAGTCTTTCGACATCTTTCAACAGTTTTAGCTCATCAACACAAACAAGCGACATCGCTTCACCCGCATTGCCCGCTCTCCCGGTCCGACCGATGCGATGGACGTAATCTTCGGCAACATTAGGCATTTCAAAATTGACCACATGCGGTAATTGATCGATGTCTATACCACGGGCAGCAATATCTGTAGCAACCAGCACACGCACCTTGCCAGACTTAAAATCTGCCAGTGCTCGCGTGCGGGCGCCCTGGCTCTTGTTACCATGAATCGCCGCAGCATTAATGCCATCCTTCTCGAGTTGTTCGGCAAGACGGTTGGCCCCGTGTTTAGTCCGACTGAACACCAGTACCTGTTGCCAATTATTTGAACCAATCAGATGCGACAATAATTCGCGTTTGCGCGCTTTATCGACTGGATGTACGACCTGCTTGACAGTGTCGGTTGCCGAGTTCTGTCGTGCAACCTCAACAAGTGATGGTGACTTGAGCAGACTATTAGCCAGTTTTTTGATGTCACTGGAGAACGTCGCCGAGAACAATAAAGTCTGTTTCTTGTTAGGAACCAGTGCCAATATCTTCTTGATGTCGTGAATAAACCCCATATCCAGCATGCGATCGGCTTCATCAAGCACCAGGATATCGATATTTGAGAGATCGACTGAACGCTGTCCAACGTGATCAAGCAATCGACCCGGTGTAGCCACCAGCACATCAACACCCTTGATCAATTTCTGTTTTTGCGGGTTAATACTGACGCCACCAAAGACTACCGCAGATTTAATCGGTA
Organism: uncultured Gammaproteobacteria bacterium; assembly: GCA_964650235.1. Lineage (GTDB taxonomy): Bacteria > Pseudomonadota > Gammaproteobacteria > SZUA-140 > SZUA-140 > CAZYTT01. The sequence continues at coordinate 2,185 of CAZYTT010000005.1, forward strand.
GATGGACACCATAATCCCTGACACTCTCGGCAACCTGCGCGGCCAGCTCTCTCGTCGGGGTCAGAATCAGCGCACGAAGTGGCCGACGACCTTTGTGTGCGACGGCAGTATTCATCAATCGCTGCAATAGCGGCAGAGTGAAACCAGCGGTTTTTCCCGTACCGGTCTGCGCGGCAGCCATCAGGTCGCCGCCGTCGAGGATAAGCGGGATAGCCTGTTTTTGGATTGGTGTTGCTTCACTGTAACCTTTATCGGAAACAGCACGAATTAACTCGGCCCCAAGACCGAAGGATGTAAATGACATGTACTTTTTTCTCTTTTGAATCGGCCCGCCCAAGACAGTTAAGTTGGGTCGGTCCAGGCGGAAACGTTTATGTTCCGTGGGTAAGACGCTTGAATTGCGGCTCTAAACAGGCACAGACCGAAGTGTGCCGTAAATTGAAAACACATTATATATGATAACCAGGACGAGATGCAGATTATTTTTCAAGACAACAAGCCCTCCAATCTGACA
>CAZYTT010000005.1:2798-22369 GCA_964650235.1 uncultured Gammaproteobacteria bacterium
GTGTCAGTATCGATACTCAGGGTTAGCTCTTCCGCTATACCTTCCAGTCCCGCCACCGCCTGCCATTGGTCACGATGGTCAGGTAGTAGCGTATCCCAGTAACTAACCGTTGATTTGGGCATACCTAATGGTGCTGATGCTGCGCGCCGTGACCTGTCGCCATGGCCCAGTGATGGCGTTGATGATGATCACCATAGGCCATCAGACCAATATAGCCCAGACCACGTATCTGGTCCGATTCTTTGGGGTCCAGAGTCGTGGTGATCAGAGTATATTGGCCCTCACCACGGATAACCTTCATGCGCCATCCGCTTTCGCGTGCCAGCATGTCCGGGTGGGCCTTCAATACCCGCGCCATGGCGACTGCCGCCCGCTCGGTCTGGGGCTGGATAACAATCTCCAGGCCCAGGGGAATTGGCCGTTGCGAGAGCACATCGACATTGAGTGTAATATCATTCATATCGACCAGGTGCTGCCTGAGTACCTCAAGGTTCACCTGCGACCAGTCGGTATCTGGATTTCTATAGAGCCGGCTGATCACCTCCTGAATCGTACCGTAGGCATCATTACCGGCCTCGTCGAGCACACTCAGGGAAAGCCCAATGGGTTGATAGCTGTCGGCATGCCGGTGATCATTATCGGCATAGACACAGGTGCTACATAACAATAATAACGGATATAAAATGCTTTGGATCTTCACAAAAACTCCCAAGGCCAGAGCTTGGCTGTTCTTATTTATGCGCGATGGATTTATCAGTAAACAGATAATCCTTGAGCTCTTTATCCAGGACCGGGTCCTGCCGACGGATCCACTCCAGGACCATGGCGGCATGTTCTTTTTCTTCGTCTCTATTATGGGCAAGGATCGCCTTTAGTTCGTCGTCCTTACAGGCATCCACGCGCTGGTTGTACCAGTCGACCGCCTCTAGCTCTTCCATCAGGGATGTAATTGCCCGATGCATATCCCGAGTGGCGCCGGTCAGCTCGTCTATGGGTTCGTGATAACCTTCATTTGCCATGATCCATTCTCCTTGTCCAGTTGGCATGATAGTTCAGGACAGTCTGGCCTACAACCTAGCTAGCAGCCCAAAATCAATAATAAATCTTATAACAGCTGCAAGCAAAAAACTTGCGCAAATATAGACAGCACTTGAAGTTTCGACCGCGACTCTCCGACCTAGTTCATGGTTATTTATACCGCTCAATACCAGATAATTCAGCTAATCCGTAATCTGGATATCTAGTCTTCGAGATAGGTGTAACCTTCCAGCCCGGCCTGGAGTTCTGTCAAATATAGTTGTTGCTGCTCCGGTGTTAATTGACGGCCCGCCACCTTTTCCCGATAAGTGGCCATCAATTCCGCAGCGTTAAAGTCAACGGCGCGTAAGACACTATCAACGGTATCGCCATTATGCCGGGCATAGATACGATGACTACCGTCGGCAAGGATCTCTACATTGACTGAGTGGGTATCACCAAACAGATTATGACAGTCACCCAGTATTTCCTGGTAGGCACCCACCATAAACATGCCGAGCACATACTGCTGCCCATGGTGCCAGTCATGTAATGGCAGGCTGGATTCTATGCCCTCATTATCGACATAGTGGTCGATACGGCCATCGGAGTCACAGGTAATATCAGCAATGACGCCACGACAAGTGGGCTGCTCATTGAGTCGATGCAGCGGCAGGATCGGAAAGACCTGATCAATCGCCCAGACATCGGGAAGCGACTGAAAGAGTGAAAAGTTACAGAAATATTTATCAGCCAGTTGATCATTAATGGAATCAAGTATCTCGGCATGACTGCGCGATGAGGCAGCAAACAGAGGTTGGAGTTTGCGGCAGATAGCAAAATAGAGCTGCTCGGCATAACTGCGTTGTTGCAGGGATAGCTGGCCCTGACTAAACAGGTCACGGGCATGACCGAGGTTATGTACGGCGTCGTGATAGCGCTCCGCTAGGGATCGCCATTGATCATCATCGAGGCATTCACGCAATTGATTAATCACCCCATGGTCATCATCACAAATGGTGAGCGTGGTCAATTGGTCCGGCTGTGACTCAACATCAATAACATTGGTTAAAAGCACCGCATGATGGGCCGTCATGGCCCGACCCGATTCGGTGATGATGGTCGGATGCGGAAGCCCACTGGCATTACAGTGGCGAATAACACCAGCAACGATAGTATTGGCATATTGCTGCAGGGAATAATTCATTGAACAATAGCTGCGCGACCGCGTCCCTTCATAATCAACACCGAGTCCGCCGCCAACATCGATGTGACCCAGCGGCGCACCTAACGCGCACAGATCAACATAACAGCGCATAGTCTCCTGAATACCCGTCTCTATATCACGCAGGTTGGCAATCTGCGAGCCAAGGTGGACATGAAGCAGTTGCAGGCTATCGAGAATATCCGCTGACCGCAGGCGCTCCAGAAACGTCAGCATCTGACTGGCCGACAGACCAAACTTGGACTTTTCACCACCCGTATTCTGCCAGTTACCCTTGCCCAGCGATGACAGTCGGGCACGCATGCCTAACAGCGGGACAATACCAAGTTCACGTGAGGCCTCAATCACCAGTTCAAGTTCAGAGAGCTTTTCTATGACGATAAAGACCCGATGCCCCAACTGGCGACCGATCAGGGCCAGGCGGATGTATTCACGATCCTTATAGCCGTTGCAGACAATCGTCATGGCCTCGGCTCGAGGGGCGGAACTAGCCTGTGCCAGCACAATCATCAGCTCGGGTTTACTACCAGCCTCGAGCCCGATATGGAGTCGCTCACTCTCGACATCGGTGGTCAACACCTCCTCAATGACATGGCGTTGCTGATTGACCTTGATCGGATAGACGGCATGAAAATCGGCGCTCGACTGATTGTTTATCAGGGCGGTGCCAAAGGCATTACACAGGTCATTGACTCGATCGTGCAGGATATCGGTAAAACGTAACAGGACCGGCAGCGGGTGATCTGCCTGGCGTAACTCCTGGACCAGTTGGTAGAGATCGACATGACCACCATGACTACGCCGCGGGCAGGCCAGCACATGGCCATCGGAGCTGATATCAAAATAACCTTCACTCCAGTTACGAATACTGTAGGTGTCGCGGGCCTGTTCTATTGTCCAGTTGTTCATCTCTTATCTCTGCTGGCTGGGGTCGCCATTATAGCCGCATTCTACATCAGAATGAGGCTTTACCAATGATCAACAGCAACCTTGCCGACGGCGACAAGCTGTTTATAATGCATAATTATACTTTCGCTTGTAGCTCATCCACTCAAAGGATCATTATGACTCTGGACAATACTTGGTTTACCGAGATTCACACCGATGCCGGTTCGGCCTTTTCGCTGCGCATCACCGACAAGGTGGCCGATGTACAGAGTGACTATCAACATATCGAGGTCTACGATACCACCGACTTTGGCAAGCTGATGGTCATTGATGGCTTTGTTATGCTCACCAGTCGTGACAATTTTCTCTATCACGAGATGATGACCCACCCGGTCCTGTTTACCCATAATCGACCCGAGCGGGTTTTGATTATCGGTGGTGGTGACTGTGGCACCCTGCAGGAGGTCCTGAAACACACTACCGTTACTGCCGCCTGGCAGGTCGATATCGATGAACAGGTGACTCGGCTATCGGAACAATTCTTCCCCGAGCTGTGTGCAGCCAATAATGACCCGCGGGCCGAATTGCATTTTGCCGATGGCATTCAATGGCTTAAAGATGCCGCCCCGGATAGCTATGACATAATCATCGTCGATAGTACTGATCCTATTGGGCCGGCCGAAGGCCTATTCTCGACACCCTTTTTCCGTGACTGCCACCGAGCTCTGGATAATGATGGGATCCTGGTGCAACAGAGTGAATCACCATTACTTCATCGGCATATCATTGAAGGCATGCATGACCAGATGCGCAAGGCCGGATTTGGTAACCGTTTAACGCTGAACTTTCCCCAGTGCATCTATCCGTCGGGCTGGTGGAGCGCCACGATGGCCGCCAAAAATCCAGCCGCTGATCTCCGCCGTTTTCGCATGGCCGATAGTGCCGGACGCACTTTTACCACCCACTATTACAATAACGAGATCCACGAGGCTGCATTAGCACAACCCCAGTTTATGCGTAACTTGTCACTCGACTAGTGAATTGAATTTTCTAGTGGATTGAGTATTCTGTGGCTGCGGGGCTGGTCTCTCTACCGGCCCTGACAATGGATTAGATAAGGAACCAGTTGATCAACCAGTGGCCTTTATTTCAGGGCTGTTTCTTGCACCAGTAACTGACGACATCAACTGATTGCTTGATAACACTGGCACGTTCAGCATCACTGAGGTAGTGACGCTCTTCACCCACCAGTCGGTACATACGTCCCAGACGCTGATTAATCGCCAGCTGTTCTCTGGCCTTGATACAGTTACGACGAAATAGCTCCCGTTCACGGGCCTGTTCAGTGCCCGGATCTTTTTCGACCTGAGCCGGTGAGCGGTCTTCAGTCCTGGGTGCAAGGGGTGGCGTTTCAGTGGCCAGGGTATCAGACATTTGCGGCACCGGGAGATTTATAACACTACTGGGCTTGCCCAGGGCCCGGTCACTGTAATGGACAATACCGGCATCATCGGTCCATTTATAGGCCCCTCGCGCCCACACCTGGGACGAGCAAAAAATACCCAGCACTAAAATTGCCAAAATCGATCGCATTGCGTCAATCACCAGACCTGTTGGTTAAACCCCTAGTAATTATCTGCACCACCTGTCAGGCGATCCAGACGGAGCCGTTGACGCTCATCAAATAAGCGCCGGGCCCCAAACACTATGGCGGCAATTGTGCCGAATCCTGTACCCGCCGTGACCATAAACATTATTAATATCTGATAGTTAACTGCCTCTACGGGATCTACACCGGCCAGTATCTGTCCCGTCATCATGCCGGGCAGACTCACCAGACCAGCCGCCGCCATAGCATTTATCATCGGGATCAGGCCGGTACGGACACTCTCCCGACGGATATCGGCAATGGCCTGCACCGGTTCCTGCCCCAGTGCGAGCCGGGTCTCGATAATGGCCCGCTGGTGCCAGGCCTGCTGGGTCAGGCGATCAAGCCCGAGGGCGATGCCGTTCATTGTGTTGCCAAACATCATGCCCAATAGCGGGATGGCATATTGAGGCGTATACCACGGGTCAGCCTGGATAATGACCGCTAACACAAGCACCGTAATGGTGAAGGTAGAGACAAACATCGCCGACGTCCCCAACCCCAGACCCCACCAGCCCAGAAATCGCCGTTGCTGGCGAGCCATAACCTCCCGCCCCGCCACCAGCAGCATCATGAGGGCGATGGCGATAACCCATAAGAGATTCGTCTGTGCAAATACCAGCTTCAAGACCAGACCGATTAATAACAACTGGATGACGGTACGAAGGGCCGCAATAAACAGGGATCGTATCAGGCCCAGCCCCATCAATAACGACAGACCGGCCAGCAACAGGATCAACACCGCCGCCAGTGCCAGGTCAACGGTCGACAAGACCACAATGCCGTTCATCGTTCTACCTGTCGGCTGGTACCGGGTGCTTGCTCCAACAGCCGGGCCTGGTAAAAATGAAAATGGCGCTGAGCGACCCGCGCGATCTGTTCGCTATCATGACTGACCCAGATCATTGCTGCCTGAACCCGCTTTATATAGGCGACAATCAATTGCTCTACAGCCAGGACGGAATCACAATCGAGACTTGCCGTTGGCTCATCCAGCAATAGCACCCGAGGCTGGTGGGCCAAGGCCCGTAACAGGGCCAGCCGCTGACGCTCACCGGTCGATAATCGCCGGATCGGTACCTTCAGCAGCTCTATTGTCAGCCCCAGGGCCTGCAACTGGTGCTGCGATGGCGGTTGATTGAAATGACTTATGACATCATCAAACCACCACTGACTCTCCGCCGCCAGATAGGCCACCGACTGGCGCCATTGGGCACCGCTAACGAGGAGATGATCGCGCCCATCGAGACTCAGTACACCGGCTCGGTCAGCCGGCCCCGGATCAAGGTCAGCGATAACTCGCAACAGGCGAGACTTGCCACTACCCGAAGGCCCGGATATCGCGACGCATTCACCCGCTGCGATCGTCAGGGTGATCGGATCCAGCGTACCGATTGTGAGCTGATTAAGCTGCAGCCCTGCTTGCAGACCCTCTTCACTGCTCTCTCCCCTGCCTTCTTCCCCTCTGGGCTGGTTGCTAACATGGTTTAACAAGGTATTCATACAGGGTATCCCCTGACCCATGGGCCCACACTATTACACTTTACCATTGGGTTACTACCTCACTTGCCTGCACATATTATCCTGCGTACGATACGCTAACTGGTGGATTGTAGTATCCTTTACCAGCATGCGCGAATAAGTTAATCATTAGCGCTCAACCGATAATCACTGGAGAACTATCACCATGTCCGAACCTGAAATTGCGCAGAAGGCACCCTATATTCAAGTCCTGGAGGCGGGTACCTATCAATGGTGTACCTGTGGCCGATCTGCCATGCAACCATTCTGTGACGGCTCACATGTAGGCACTGATTTTATGCCGCTGGAATTCACTCAGGAAAAGACCGGGCTCGTGCCCCTCTGTGGCTGCAAACACACTAAGACCCCGCCGTTCTGCGATGGCTCCCATGCCTACCTGAAATAAGGCCATGGGTATATTGCCCGGGCATCCATAAAAAAAGGGCACCGCAAGGGTGCCCTTTTCAGTTTTACACTACTGTGACTTATTTGCGACTACCACCACCGGTAAATTCCGGATAGGCCTCCATACCACAATCGGTAACATCCATGCCCTCGTACTCCTGCTCTTCGCTGACGCGAATACCGAAGAGGGCCTTTATTAGTCCCCAGACAATCAGGCTGGCAACAAATACCCAGGTAAAGATGCTGATAATGCCAGTGATCTGGGCACCCAGGTGGGCATCGGGATTAGTCAACACGACCGCAAAGAGTCCCCATATCCCGACCACACCATGAACAGAGATGGCACCGACCGGATCATCGATCTTGAGCTTATCCAGCATGACAATTGATAACACCACCAGGACACCACCGACAGCACCAATCAAGGATGCTGACATACCTGTCGGCGTTAGTGGCTCGGCGGTAATGGCGACGAGCCCAGCAAGGGCACCGTTTAATGCCATCGTCAAATCCGTCTTACCGAATAACAACCGTGCCGTAATCATTGCAGCGACGACACCAGCGGCAGCAGCAGCATTGGTATTAACGAAGACAGCGGCAACGGCATTGGCCTCACCGATGTCACTGATCTTAAGCTCTGAACCACCGTTAAAGCCAAACCAGCCCATCCACAGGATAAAGGTACCTAGTGTTGCCAGCGGCATGTTGGCACCCGGTATCGGGTTAATCTGACCATTGGGGCCGTATTTGCCCTTACGTGCCCCGAGTAACAGGACGCCAGCCAGGGCTGCCGTTGCGCCGGCCAGGTGGACTACACCCGAACCTGCGAAATCGAGAAAGCCCATGCCATCCAGGAAGCCACCGCCCCATTTCCAGAACCCCTGTACAGGATAGATAAAGCCAGTCATAACAACAGCGAAGGCCAGAAATGCCCACAACTTCATCCGTTCCGCCACGGCACCCGAGACGATAGACATCGCTGTAGCGACAAACACGACCTGGAAGAAAAAGTCCGACATGCTGGAATAGTAGGGTGCATCATCACCGCCAGCCAGTACGGCCGCAGCGGTATTATCCTCGCCCAGCAGAAAACTCATTCCCGGAATGACAGAGTTAATACTGTCACCATACATAATGTTATAACCCACTAACAGATACATGATGCAGGCGATCGAGTACAGGGCGATATTCTTGGTTAGGATCTCGGTTGTGTTTTTGGCCCTGACAAGACCCGCCTCTAACATAGCGAAACCAGCCGCCATCCACATCACCAGTACACCTGACATCAGAAAATAAAATGTATCCAGTGCATAACTCAGTTCTTTAATTGCGTCCACGATTTAATCCTCTCGAATGACATTACAGGGCATCTTCGCCCGACTCACCGGTGCGTATGCGAATAACTTCATCAATCTGACTGACAAAAATCTTGCCATCACCAATCTTGCCGGTCTGGGCCGCCTTACTAATGGCCTCAACCACACCATCGAGCATGGCATCTGCTATGGCTGCCTCGATTTTCACCTTTGGTAGAAAATCGACGACATACTCGGCACCGCGATATAACTCGGTATGTCCCTTTTGTCTGCCAAACCCCTTTACCTCCGTTACAGTGATGCCCTGTACACCCATCTCCGACAAGGCCTCGCGAACGTCATCAAGCTTGAAGGGCTTGATTATTGCACTCACCATTTTCATTTCACTATCCTCATTCAATCAAAAAACGTCTTTTCGATGAGTCCTATTGCAGCGACCATGCCAACTTAAAATAACTAATTATTTCATTAAGTTAAGTGATTTTTCGCTTTCTTGCCAGGGACAGGGGACGCACTAATAAGTGCCTGCGAGTGGCCCTATGCACCACAAGGGAGCATGTTGCAGCGAATCCAGGATGGCCATTAGCGACTAATTTTCGTATGCTGTTCACGAGCCAACACAGAAAGGATTAAGGCCTTGATTGACCATAAAACCATTGATGATTTAGTCCGCAAACTGAGTGAGGCAGTGCCTGATGGTGTGCGCAATCTGCAGCAGGATGTAGAAAAGAATATGCGCGCCGTACTAACCAGCACCTTTGCCCGTCTGGACCTGGTCACGCGTGAAGAGCTGGATATTCAGAAAGACGTGCTGGCCCGTACCCGTGAACAACTCACGATACTGGAACAAAAGCTGGCGGAACTGCAACAGCAGCTCGATAACCGTGACGATAACACCTGACGCGCTCTACCTCTTGCGAGGGTGAAAAACAGAGCGCAACAATACGGCATAGTGGCATCAAGGGCCTGTGGCTTGACAGCCTCCTGACGACGCCGCAGACCCTGTAGCGATAATGGATTGCACAAGGATGACAGGATCTCTCTCGCTATTCTCTATAGTCGTGGCCAGCAGGGCATTAATGCGCCATTGGTCACCGTCGAAGTCCACCTATCCAACGGTCTGCCCAGCTTTTCTATCGTTATCGTGGGCCTGCCAGAGACTGCCGTCAAAGAGAGCAAGGACCGCGTCCGTGGTGCCCTCATCAATACTGGTTTTGAATTTCCAGCGCAACGAATCACAATTAACCTGGCCCCGGCCGACCTGCCCAAGGATGTATATTGGTATTCTTGCGGCATCCGGACAGATCCCTGCCACCACCCTTGATCAATATGAGTTTGCTGCGGAACTGGCACTGAGCGGCGAACTGAGGCCGATTAGCGGTATCCTGACGGTAGCCATTAAGACCCATGATGCGGGGGGGGGGCGCCAGTTGATGGTTGCCAGTGTCAATGCCGACAAAGCAGCACTAGTGGATCAAGTGGATGTGCTGGCGACCGATTCTTTACTGAAGGTCTGCGTCCACCGGCAACAGCGACAACTGATCGCTGCCCACCATAGCCAGATCGAGGCTCTTCCGGTCAACTGGTACAGACGAGTGACAATCAACCGGATAGTGATAGCGCCAGACAATTAACCCTGATAACTTATGAACGTCAGCTTAGTCGAAATAGCAAGTCCAATCATCGGCTCAATGCCCGCGAGATAAATCAGCATTGCCAGCTCTCAACCTCATCCCGGAAATTCCTGGAAAAGGCCTGTGAACAGATGGGCCTGTCGGCACGGGCTCATCATCGTATTTTAAGGTGGCACGTACGATTGCTGATCTCGAGGCGGCCGCTGAGATAGCGACATCTCACCTGGCAGAGGCCATCAGCTACCGTCGACTGGATCGGCATTATGAATTCAACGCCAGGCAGAATTTTCCAAAAATGCGAAGTCAGTATGTACGAGCACCGGGAAAAAACAGGCTATTTACTGGCATGAGAGACGACATAGGAACGATTATCACTGAGCTTGTTCAGAACGGTAATCATCTCTGTGGCCTCCTGCCTGGAGCCAACAACATGCACAATGGCAAGATAATATTTACCACTGTAGACCGTATTGGGTTCGATTGCCTCTATAGCGAAACTCTGGATATCACCCCGTTTGGCGACAAAGGATTGTAATAAGGCGCGCTGCTTATCCTGGACCTCTGCCGGAAACATGGCAATAGCGGTTTCAATATCACCGTCCTGCTGGAACTGTAGATATTGATTGATCAGGCCAACAGCCTCGGCATCCGTCTGGGACTGTGACTTATTATCACAACCGCTCAATATTCCAACCACGGCCACAAAGTATATGAAGAACTTTAACGCTCGCTGGATCTTCTTCAAACCGGGAAACCCTGCTCACGTAACATCAACTTGGCCTGATAGGCTGTCAGGGCCATATCCAGATCCTTCTCCCAGTCATAGGGTTCAGGTGCCGGCAACTCATCACCCAGATCAATATTCTGCCATGACTCATCGGCATAGATGCGGACATGACGCGTCTCGGCAATGCTCGGCGTCAGGTCTGGCCAGATGGCATGGAAGATATCCTCGGGTCTTTCGATGGACCACTCCAGTATCTGTTTATAGTGCGCGGGCAGATCGGTGTAGGCCTCGGTTGTCCCGGTCTGGGCCAGGCCGGTAGACTCATCATTATGATCGGTATGGATAAATATTATTAATTTGGGACGGTGTGAAATAATGATCGGGGTCATATTTTGTCCCGATGGCATCCACGCCGAGAAAACGACATCAGCTGTCATCAGTGCCGTCTCACTATCCTGCCATTGATAGCAGTCACTATCATAGAACTGTTCGATCTGATGGGGTTTGGCTGCCTGACCTTTCGCGCCAATAACCCTGACGCCCTGCTGCGCCAATAGACTACCGATAAAACCATTACCCGGATGCAGGTCACAGACCCCGGCCTCATCACCTAACTGTTTGATGACATGGGCGATCTGTTGCAGCTCACCGCTGAGGGGATAAAACGGGGCAATTGTAGCCGCATGGGTCTGGGGGTCACGATCTGGATTACTGAACACCAGCGCATGGAGGGGAATGTCCTTGATCCGTTCGGCAAAATTAGCGCTTTCATCCCAGGCCTTATGTTCTCGCTCCTGGATAGCAATAATGCGATTAAACATGGCCTCAGAAAATGTATCCATGTGGCGCAGTTTGTCAAACTCCGGCGGTAACTTGGGGGGCTGTTGCGCAAACGGACTGGGCATATCCATAATATCGTCCATGGTCATCTCCTAGATGTCGGCATCAGATTCAGCGTGATACGGTGGGCTCAACTCATGAACGGCATTAATAAAGGCACCCGCGTGTTCTGGGTTTATATGCTGGTGGATACCATGCCCCAGATTGAAGACATGACCAGTTCCATTACCATAATTCGCCAGGATGGTCGCAACCTCATGCCGGATACGCTCAGGTGAAGCATAGAGCACACAGGGATCCATATTCCCCTGAAGTGCAACCTGATCACCGACACGGGCCCGAGCCTCAGCAATATCCAGGGTCCAGTCCAGTCCGAGGGCATCACAACCGGTCGCGGCCATCGCCTCTAACCAGGCGCCACCACCCTTGGTAAACAGGACCACCGGGACCTGGCGGCCATTGTTGTGGCGAATCAGGCCATCAACAATCTGTTGCATATAATGGAGTGAGAACTCACGATAGTCACGCGGGGTCAATACACCGCCCCAGGTATCAAATATCATCACCGCCTGGGCGCCAGCCACAATCTGGGCATTCAGATAGGTCACTACCGACTGGGCCAGTTTATCCAGCAGTTGATGCAGGGTCTGAGGGGCATCAAACATCATGCCCTTGATTTTGGCAAACTCCTTGGTGCCACTACCTTCGACCATGTAAGTGGCCAGTGTCCACGGGCTACCGGAGAAACCGATTAACGGTACCTTACCATTGAGTTCGCGACGAATAACCCGTACCGCATCTATCACATATTTCAGCTCGGTCTCAGGATCAGGGATGCCAATACGATCCACATCGGCCTGATTTTGTACTGGCCGTTCAAACCTTGGCCCCTCACCCGCGGTAAAGGTCAGTCCCAGCCCCATCGCATCGGGGATAGTCAAGATATCAGAGAACAGAATAGCCGCGTCCAGTGGATAACGTTCTAATGGCTGGAGCGTGACTTCACAAGCCAGATCTGGATTCATGCACAGATCCATAAAACTGCCCGCGCGTTCACGGGTAGCCCGATATTCAGGCAGATAGCGGCCGGCCTGACGCATCATCCATACAGGTGTCTGGTCAACCGGTTGGCGTAACAAGGCCCGCAACAGGCGGTCATTTTGTAATGTTGTCATCGAGGTAACTCTGATTGGCCCATCAAGTATTCATCTACGGCATGTGCCGCTTGTCTGCCTTCACGAATAGCCCAGACGACCAGTGACTGGCCCCGACGAATATCACCTGCCGCAAAGACCTTAGCAATCGAGGTCTGATAATTATTGGTATCCGCATCAATATTGCCACGCTTGTCCAGCTTGATGGCCGACTGTTGTAACAGGCCTTCATGGACGGGATGGACAAATCCCATCGCCAGCAGGACCAGGTCGGCCTTCAGGTCAAATTCACTTCCGGCTACCTCAGTCAACTGCCAGGCACCGTTGTCATCCTGCTGCCACTCAACACGGGCGGCATGGAGTGTTTTAACCTGGCCATTGTCACCACTGAAAGACTTGGTGGTGACACTCCAGTCACGTTCAACGCCTTCCTGTTGCGAACTGGAGGTGCGCAGCTTGTTCGGCCACAGTGGCCAGGTCAGTCCCTTGTCTTCCCGCTCCGGTGGCTTGGGCAGGATCTCAATCTGGGTAACCGATGCCGCCTGTTGACGGATCGAGGTACCAATACAGTCGGAGCCGGTATCACCACCACCAATGACAACGACATGTTTGCCTTCTGCCAGGATTTCCAACTCGGCATCAATCGCATCACCAGCCACACGCTTGTTTTGTTGACGCAGGAAGTCCATCGCAAAATGGACCCCGTCGAGTTCACGACCAGGCACTGGCAGATCACGGGGCTTTTCACTACCACCGGTCAGGACCACAGCATCGTAGTCAGCCTCCAGTTGCTCGAAACTGATATCGACACCAATATGACAGGAGGTGCGAAACTCGACGCCCTCAGCTGTCATTTGCTCAATGCGACGATCAATCTCACCCTTGTCGAGTTTGAAATCCGGGATACCATAACGCATCAGGCCACCGGCGCGATCCGCCTTTTCAAACAGTGTCACTGCATGACCGACGCGCGCCAGTTGCTGCGCACAGGCCAGACCAGCCGGACCGGAACCAACAATGGCAACCCGTTTACCGGTCTTGTGTGTCGCCGGTTCAGGTTTGATCCAGCCCTCTAACCAGCCGCGATCTGCAATCGCATTTTCGATCGTCTTGATTGTCACTGGCAAATCAATAATATTCAGCGTACAGGCCGCTTCACAGGGTGCCGGACAGATGCTCCCGGTGAATTCAGGAAAATTATTGGTTGAATGCAGCACACTCAATGCTGTCTTCCAGTCGTCTTTATAAACCAGGTCATTCCAGTCCGGAATGATGTTATTGACCGGACAGCCATCATGACAAAAAGGGATACCACAATCCATGCAACGCGAACCCTGATCGCGCAGCTGTTTATTCGTTAGAGAAATAACAAATTCTTGATAGTGGGAAATACGCTCGGCGACAGGCTTGTAGGCCCGATCCTGACGCATTACTTCCATAAAACCGGTAGACTTGCCCATAAGACTTATTGACCTCCCTCTACAGCGGCCGTCTCATTGGCCTGTTTCTGTTGCATTTCAATCAGTGCACGACGGTAATCCACTGGCATTACTTTGACAAACCGTGGCAGGTACTCATCCCAGTTAGCCAGAATATGTTCGGCACTGGCACTGTTGGTGTAATGTTTATGGCGCTCAACCAGGTTACGCAGGCGTCTGGCATCAAAACGGGTCATATCGTGGCTGACATCAACACACCCATGACCCTCCAGCTCACCGCCCTGCTCCAGTTGTGCAGAGGCCTCATCCTCGGCAGGGATTGGCTCCAGCTCGACCATCGCCAGGTTACAGCGTTGTTCAAAGTCGCCAGCCTCATCCAACACATAGGCAACACCACCACTCATACCGGCAGCAAAATTACGACCGACTGCACCCAGAACAACCACAATACCTCCAGTCATATACTCACAGCCATGATCACCCACGCCCTCAATAACTGCTGTTGCACCGGAGTTACGCACGGCGAAGCGTTCGCCGCCGACACCGTTAAAGTAGCATTCACCACTGATCGCACCATAAAGAACGGTATTGCCAACGATGATATTTTCTTCTGCCACAATGGGGCATTCCTGTGGTGGATAGATTACCAGACGACCACCGGACAGCCCCTTACCAACGTAGTCATTGGCCTCACCAATCAAATCGATACTAACGCCATTGGCCGTAAAGGCACCAAAACTCTGACCGGCAATACCGCGGGCAGTGATATGGATGGTGTCTTCAGGCAGACCGGCATAACCGTAACGCTCGGCAACACGCCCCGACAACATCGCGCCAAAACTACGGTCAATATTGCTGATAGGTGTATCAATTTTAACGGCCTTACCATCCTGCAGGGCCGGTTGCGCCTGCTTGATCAGTTCATTATCACGCACCTTTTCAAGCCCGTGATCCTGATCTTCACAGTGATAGACGGCCACATCCGGACCGACATCGACCTGATGCAGGATGCGAGAATAATCCAGACCTTTAGCCTTCCAGTGCGTAATCGCCTTACGGGTATCGAGCAGATCGCTACGACCGATCATGTCATCAAATTTACGAAAACCCAGTTCCGCCATCAGCTGCCGGATCTCTTCGGCCACCATGAAGAAATAATTGACGACATGTTCAGGCTTACCGGTAAAGCGGCGGCGCAAGACCGGATCCTGTGTCGCCACACCGACCGGACAGGTATTCAAATGACACTTACGCATCATGATACAACCCTCAACGATCAGAGGAGCGGTGGCAAAACCAAACTCATCGGCACCCAGCAGGGCGCCAATTACAACATCTCGACCCGTACGCATACCACCATCGACTTGGACAACAATCCGTCCACGGAGTTTATTCATGACCAGCGTCTGATGGGTCTCGGCCAGGCCAATCTCCCACGGTGAACCGGCATGTTTAATCGATGTTAAGGGGCTGGCACCGGTACCACCGTCATAACCAGCAATGGTTACATGATCCGCATGAGCCTTGGACACACCCGCCGCAACTGTACCGACACCGACTTCAGACACCAGCTTGACGCTGATACGGGCCTTTGGATTGACATTTTTCAGGTCAAAAATTAACTGGGCCAGGTCCTCAATCGAATAGATATCATGATGAGGTGGCGGTGATATCAGGCCCACACCGGGGGTTGAATGGCGCACGCGGGCGATGACATCATTCACCTTGTGACCAGGCAACTGGCCGCCCTCACCGGGCTTGGCCCCCTGGGCCATCTTGATCTGAATATCATCAGCATTAACCAGATATTCGGCGGTTACCCCAAAGCGTCCGGAGGCAACCTGCTTTATCGCTGAGCGCCTGGAGTCACCGTTTTCCAGTGGAATAAAGCGTTCTGGCTCTTCACCACCTTCACCGGTATTTGACTTACCACCGATGCGGTTCATCGCTACGGCCAGGGTGCTGTGGGCCTCGTAGGAAATAGAGCCAAAAGACATTGCCCCGGTGGCGAAGCGTTTAATGATCTCGGCAGCGGGTTCAACCTCATCCAGCGGTACCGACTGAACCACCTTTTTGAAGCTGATCAAACCACGTAAGGTCGTCAGCTCTTCATTCTGTTCATTAATATTCCGGGCATATTCCGCATAAGTCTTATAGTCATTGGCACGGGTTGCGTGCTGTAACTTGGCAATCGTATCCGGCGTCCAGACATGGGCCTCACCACGAACACGGTAGGCATAATCACCTCCAACATCGAGGGCATCTTTATAGATAGGCGCATTACCATAGGCATTGCGATGCCACTGCACCGCCTCAGCAGCAACCTCATCCAGACCAATCCCTTCAATTGTTGTTGCCGTACCAGTAAAGAAACGCGCTACAAAATCTGTTGATAAACCCACAGCATCAAAAATCTGGGCGCCACAATAGGATTGATAGGTAGAAATACCCATCTTGGACATGACCTTTAACAGGCCCTTGCCTACGGCCTTGATGTAGCGTTGTTCGGCAACGTCGACATCGACATCCTGGGGAAATTCGTCACGAATAGAAACCAGGGTCTCAAACGCCAGGTAGGGATTAACGGCCTCAGCCCCGTAACCGGCTAATACGGCAAAATGATGGACCTCACGGGCGGCACCCGTTTCAACCACCAGGCCGGCCTCGGTGCGGAGTCCGGCACGCACCAGGTGCTGATGTATTGCGGCCGTCGCCAATAGCGCAGGTATCGGCAGATGTTCAGCACTGACATTGCGGTCAGACAGAATCAGAATATTATAGCCAGCATTAACACCCTTTACGGCCTGCTCACACAGGGCAATAATCGCATCGGCCATACCCGAGCCCCCCTGATCCGCGGGGTAACAGATATTCAGTGTCTGGGTACGAAAGGCACCATTAGTGTGATCTTCAATATGGCGGATACGTTCCAGGTCAGCATTCGTCAATACTGGCTGATGGACCTCAAGCCGTTTATGACTACCGGCCTCATCCAGCCCCAGCAGATTGGGCCGCGGGCCAATTAGAGACACCAGCGACATCACCAGTTCTTCACGAATTGGGTCAATCGGTGGATTGGTTACCTGGGCAAAATTCTGTTTGAAATAGTTAAACAGTGGCTTGGCTTTATTAGACAAAATGGCCACGGGATTATCAGCCCCCATAGATCCTGTAGCCTCCTGACCAGTGACGGCCATGGGTGTCATCAGGAACTTCAGGTCTTCCTGCGAATAGCCAAAGGCCTGCTGCCGATCCAGCAAGGTTTCACTGCCACTGCCATTGATTCCTGCAGCAGCCGGAAGGTGATTCAGGACGATCTGGGTATCTTTCAACCACTGCTGATAAGGATGGGCAGCAGCAAGCTCTGACTTGAGTTCCTCATCATCAATGATGCGGCCCTTATCCATATCAATCAAAAACATCTTGCCCGGTTGCAGACGCCACTTCTTGACGATCTTGTCCTGAGGTATATCCAGCACCCCCATCTCCGAGGCCATAACGACCAGGTCATCATCAGTAATGAGGTAACGCGCAGGGCGCAGACCATTACGATCCAGTGTTGCACCAATTTGACGACCATCGGTAAAGGCAACTGCTGCCGGGCCATCCCAGGGCTCCATCAGGGCCGCATTGTATTCATAAAAGGCCTTACGCTTGCTATCCATAAAGGGATTTCCGGACCAGGCCTCCGGTATCAACAGCATCATGGCATGGGCCAGCGAATAACCACCGGCAACGAGCAACTCCAGCGCATTATCGAAACAGGCTGAATCTGACTGACCTTCATCAATCAGGGGCCAGAGCTTATCGAGATCATCACCTAGGACCTGTGACGACATGGCATGGCGACGGGCGGCCATCCAGTTGACATTACCCCGGACGGTGTTGATTTCACCATTATGGGCAATCATCCGAAAGGGCTGCGCCAGATCCCATGACGGGAAGGTATTGGTTGAAAAACGCTGATGTACCAGCGCCAGGGCCGAGACCATGGTCTCATCTTTCAGGTCCGGGAAATAGCTACCAACCTGATCAGACAATAACATGCCCTTATAGGATAGCAGCCGCGATGACATCGATGGCACATAGAACATCTCATCCAGATTAAGGGCCTGAATGGCATGCTCGGCCAGTTTACGGATAACAAACAGCTTACGCTCAAAGACATCCTGATCAATGCCCTGATCACCACGACCAATGAAGATTTGACGAACAAAGGGCTCAACAGCCTTAACGCCCCCACCCAAACCTTCATTATGAGTAGGGACGTCACGCCAGCCCAGCACCTCCTGACACTCAGCCAGAATACATTCCTTTATGATACGCTCACACTCGGCCCGCGCCTGTGGATCCTGAGGCAGGAACAACACACCCACACCATAATGCCCAAGGGCAGGCAGCTCAAAGCCCAGGGTGCTGGCCTCATGGCGAAGAAATTCATCAGGCATCTGGATCAGGATCCCGGCGCCATCGCCAGCCAGGGGATCGGCACCAGTGGCACCACGATGAGTCAGGTTCTCCAGGATCTGGAGACCCTGCGCAATAATCTGATGGTTCTTTTGACCTTTAACATGGGCAACAAAACCAACACCACAGGCGTCATGCTCATTTTTTGGGTCATACAGCCCTTTCTTGCCCGGCCGCAAGGAGCGCCTTACATTTTCCGTCATCACATTCATCCATCTTCAAGAAATTATTGCCCGCATTCCAGAGTTACAGGGACATCAAACTTACCCTGCACACAGGGACCAACTCATGGCCACTGCGGGAGAATAGTCAGCCTTACGCCCAATATTCGACGCGTGCCAATAAAGTACTCTGGATGTTATTGACCCTAGATCGCGTTCACTCTTATCAGTAGCACACCGGAACGCAGGCGAAACGGGTAGATTATACTCACCGCGTCACTACTATTCAATATCGACAGTACTTGAGTCGAACCCACTGCATGCATGCCTCAATATGAAACAATGAGTTACAGAGACAACACTACGACGACAACTATTATTGTGGCCGATCTCGACTGGTACGGATCACATCCTGTACTGATGACAGACTCCGCACCCAGGGACGTATCCCGTTAACACGACTGGCGATCCCATGCCCGGCGGCCAGGGCCTGGTCACGACTGGTATAACGGCCCATCAAGACGGCGTAGAGACCGGTCTGGGTACGAAAATACTCAATTTCGCCTTCAATCTCATATTTACTGACAAACTTGGTGATACCCTGCTGATCCATAGCCAGTAACTGTACCGCATATTCGCGTGGCGAGGCCTTTAGCAACTGTTGCTCATTTTGTTCCACATGGGCAATCCAGCGTGGCTGGAGCTGATCTCGATAATTATTAATTGCCAGTTGAATCGATGCGACTGAGCGAACCCAAGGTCTAACCCCCGACAACTGCTGCTGCCATTGAGTAGCCGCCGCATCAGCCGCCTGCCGGGTCGCATAAGGTCCGGTCACGACGGCTAGCAGACTCTTTTCAGCCGCTCTTGCCCGGAATATCGAGACCTCAGACGCAATAGCATGGCGCTGTAGAAAGGCACTCACTGCAGGGGCCCCCATAGCCATAATCTGTACGGCAAAGCGTGATGAATCCTGTTGTAACCACCAGTCTCCCTGCCGAGACACATCTATTGCCAGCCCAGCTTTAACCACACCAGCATGACCTGCCCCAGAGTGAGTCTCTCCAGAGCGACTCACACCAGAACGGCGCTGACCACTGTCACTATCTCGTTCGCCGGTATCTACAAC
>CAZYTT010000005.1:22469-35839 GCA_964650235.1 uncultured Gammaproteobacteria bacterium
TCACACCAGAACGGCGCTGACCACTGTCACTATCTCGTTCGCCGGTATCTACAACCGGAGACTCAGACGCTGATAATAAGGCCGATTCTTGCGTCACCCCCGCTCCCCCAACCAACGCTAGCTCGCGCTTATCCGGCCCTGTCAGGCCGACTTCCGGCCCAGGATGATTACCAATATTAGTAATAGCACGTTCTTTTTTGTGACCGGGCATACCTGCGAGGACGGGCTTATCAACCGCGAGAACTGACGACCCACCCTGACCAGGCGACACCACCGGAATGGTAGAGACGACTTTAGCGACCACCTCTACAGGTTTTTTCTCCGCTGTGATTGTCGCCGATGTTAGTAGCGGTGATTCCATCGGGACCGGTTCCGTGGCGTCACTAGCCGGGACCTGATGAAGACGAGTGTCAGTTTCAGTGACTGCGGCCACATTATCTATAGGCTTATCCTGATTATTCCCACTCGCTGTCATCTCTGAATCTGAGCCTGGGGACAGGACCATGAGAATATCGTCGGTAAAATATGCCACAGCTCCACTGACCAGGATAATAGGTAACACATAACGCAGTTGCTTCAACCACGCCCCTATCCCGGGCAAGGATCCTGTCGCGATCGACTCCTGCTTGTTAGCCCAGATCACCTGAGCCAGCTCCTTAATACGTCGCGGGACACCTCCAGATGCTACATTAATAAATTTCAACGAGGCCTTATGAAAAGGCCCCATGCCAGTTTGCCCTGCTGCAGCCAATTGACTACGAATAAAATCTTCCTGCTCCTCTGGTGACAGGGGCGAGACAACCATTTCGTGGGCAATATGTCCCTGTAGGCTCTGTAATAACGGGCTAGCCAGTCTTTCTTTCAGACTCTTATCCCCGGCCAGGACCAATGTCAACAACCTGTCCTCGTCATCATTGATCAATTGCTCGATAACACCAAAGACCAAATCTGTAACCGCATCGGCATCATCCACGATCAGGACCGGGGTATAACCATTATCATGTAGAACGCCGACGTGTTCACGCAGCACCCGGATCTGGGTCCCCCCAAGGTCTCGGTCAACATCAACCTTCCAGGCAAAGCAGGCCAGCATCTTCTGTAACGCAAGACGTGGATCAATACAGTCCGAGGCCTTTAATACACAGACTCGACAGGAGTCACTGGCGCGCTGTTCCACCTGTTCTAACAGGGTGGTTTTGCCAACCCCTGAGTCGCCGATTATTAGTACAACACCACCATAGGGCACCAGGTGCATAAGCAGATCCAGCTGTCGCTGGCGGTTTTCGTCACCACCATAATAAACAGCAGAACTGTGATCGGAAAACGGCTGCTTGTTCATCGGCACCCTGTGTGGCAGCACCTCATAGGTACTTTTTCGCTTATCCATCATCCGTTTCTAGCCTCTTCACCCTGAACGAACACAACTCGAAAACCTTTAGATATTTGCATATCACGGTACTTCATCATGGACTCTTCAGCCGCGTCACGAGAAGCAAAATCTTCACGCTTGCAACGTCCTCGGGCACCCTGGACCCCCCACTCCGTCAACAACGACCAGCCGCCCAGCAGCTCTTCATGTAAGATCAGGTGATAATAACGCGGCATGCCATCTACTGCCGCCTGTGTTTGCATATATATGTGCATTTTAAGTTTCTCAACGCCATCTTACAGGGGCTGACAATCTGGCCTCTTCAATCCAGGTCAATCAAACTAGGTCAATCGACCTGGATCAAACATACGCTCATATTCACTGATGGCGAAACGATCAGTCATACCGGCAATATAGTCTGCCACGATCCGGGCCCGTGCAATTACCCCATCCTGCTGCTCCAGAGATTTCAGACGCTGATAATATTCAGGCGGCAAGAGTTTGGGGTCATGAAAAAATGCCTGAAATATCGAAGAAATGATGCGATCGGCCTTTTTACTCATGCGCCTGACCTTGTAGTGCTGGTACAGGTTTTCACGTAGAAAACGCTTTAATTCCTGGTTTCGTTGCGCCATATCTTCACTGAAACCGATCAATGGCCGTCCTGCGGCCCTGACGTCTGCCAGAGATTGCGGCCAGGCCGTTAAAACACTGGATTCACTCATCTCAATCAAATCAACAACCTGACTATTTATCATCCGCCGCACAATTTCATGGATAGTGCGACGTTGAGACAGGTCAGGGTAAGCGGCCTGGACACAATCAAGCTGATCCTTGAACAGCTTGATCTCCGCCAGCTGGGCAATGGTGATGAGCCCCGAACGCAGGCCATCATCAACGTCATGATTGTTATAGGCAATACCATCGGCCAGATTGACTAACTGGGCCTCCAGTGTTGGCTGATGACCGGTTAGAAATCGCTGCCCCAGCTCTCCTAGCGTCTGTGCACGGACCCTGGAACAATGCTTCAAAATTCCTTCGCGGGTTTCATAGGTCAGATTCAGCCCACTAAAAACAGCATACCGTTCTTCCAGCTCATCGACTACACGCAGAGATTGGAGATTGTGCTCAAAACCACCGTAATCCTTCATGCAGGTGTTGAGGGCATCCTGACCGGCATGTCCAAACGGGGTGTGGCCGAGGTCATGCGCCAGTGCAATTGACTCGGTTAGATCTTCATTGAGGCCCAGAACCCGGGCAATTGAACGACCAATCTGGGCGACTTCTATAGAGTGAGTAAGGCGGGTTCGAAACATATCGCCTTCATGATTAACGAAGACCTGGGTCTTGTATTCCAGACGCCGGAATGCAGCTGAATGTACAATGCGATCACGATCACGTTGATATTCACCACGATAATCAGGCGGTGATTCCTTGAACTGTCGCCCTGAGGACTGTTCATCGGTGGCCGCATAGGGTTTCAATATGGATGGGATATGCGCTCTACTCATTTTCGCATGGCCGCTAACGTGGCATGAAGCAATTGCGGATCATAATCACCATCAATACTCGCTGCACCGATCGCATCAAGTAGAATCAATCGTATCCGCCCCGACTGGACCTTTTTATCTACAGTCATTAATTCATACATCTGCTCAGCAGACATTTGCGCTGGCCCCAGGGTCGGTAGCTCAGCACGTTCAATCAATGCCAGGCAGCGCCTCAAGACAGTCCCGTCTATGCGTCCCAGTCGGCATGAGAGATCCGCCGCCATACATATCCCCGCCGCAACCGCTTCACCATGAAGCCAGGTGCCATAGCCCATGCCTGTCTCAATCGCATGGCCAAAGGTATGCCCCAGATTGAGTAATGCCCGCACCCCGCCCTCACGTTCATCTGCGGCCACTATCTCGGCCTTATTGATACAGGAATGCTCAATGGCATAAATCAGCGCATCATTGTCACGCGCCAGCAGGGCATCAATATTATTTTCCAGCCAGTTAAAAAACGATTCATCACGGATCAGGCCATATTTTATAACCTCTGCTATCCCCGCCCGTAACTGACTGTCATCCAGGGTATTCAAAACCAGAGTATCCGCTATTACACACTGCGGTTGATAAAAGGCACCGATCATATTCTTACCCAGGGCATGATTGACACCCGTCTTTCCGCCAACTGAAGAGTCCACCTGGGCCAACAGGGTCGTAGGTATCTGGATAAAGTCGACGCCTCGCTGATAACAGGCGGCGGCAAATCCTGCCATATCTCCGACAACGCCCCCTCCCAGCGCGATAACAATACAACCACGATCAAACCTGGCGCGCAGCAGATCATCAAAGATAGTATTCCATACCTCAAGTGACTTAAATTGTTCGCCATCAGGTAGTATCGTCGCCGCCACTGTGTTGTCGCTCAGGCCGTCCTTAACAGCCTGGAGATAGAGTGGGGCAATAGTCTCATTCGTGACAATCATGACCTGACGTTGGTGACAGATATCCTGATATAGATCGGGGCGTTGCAGTAGGCCTGCCCCTATATAGATCGGATAACTGCGATCGGCCAGATTGACAGTAAGTGTCTTCATGAATACATCAACTCATCAGGCAATAAAATCGGAAACCTCATCGTACCCATTAATTCATACACTGAGATATAAACTAGTTTTGAAAGTTTTTAATGATCAATTTAACACTATTAGACACACTTCGATAATCAGTATCAATAATAACATCGGCGATCTCCTGGTATAACGGATCACGCTGCATGAATAACTGCTCCAGTCGCTGGCGTGGATTATCCGTTTGCAGCAAGGGTCTATTGCGGTCGAAAGCCGTACGTTTCAATAGATGATCAATAGATGCCCTTAAATAGATAACCAAGCCGCGAGCCATAAGATGATGCCGATTTTCGGCCGCCAGGACGGAACCGCCCCCGGTCGCCAGGACAATCCCCTGAAGCTGGGTCAATTCATCGATTACGATGGATTCACGCTCACGAAAACCGGCCTCGCCTTCAATATCAAATATCCACGGGATATCAGCGCCAGTACGGCGCTCGATCTCATGATCGCTATCGATGAACTCACAACCAATATTTTTTGCTAACTGTTTGCCGATGGTCGTTTTGCCAACCCCCATCAAACCCACTAAAAATATATTTTTTTTTGTCATGACGGGCAGATTTGCAAAATACTATGACGAATGCAAGTTGTTATTTCCAAATAAAAAAAACGCCCCTTGTCCAGGGGCGTCATCCGATCAATCTTGCTGGTTCCTAGCGCCGACTGAGCAAATTAGAGGTCGAGGCGTTGAGTGATTCCTTCAATATCTTGGGCGTCACAAAAACCAGCAATTCTGCCTTATCATCGGTCTTGTATTTATGACGGAACAAGGCACCAACAAAGGGGATATCACCCAGTAATGGCACCTTATCAACACCTTCGTTGCGTACCTGCTCATAGACACCACCCAGCACAACAGTCTGACCATTATCGACCAGGACCTGGGTCGTTACACTGCGCGTATTAATACTGGGCGTACCCAGGACAACCTCTCCGACACTGTCCTTATTTACTTCCAGATCCATTATAACCTTGTCATCCGGGGTAATCTGGGGCGTAACCTTCAGACTGAGCACCGCCGATTTAAAGGCCACGTTGGTAGCACCACTCGATGAGGCCTGCTGATAAGGTATTTCAACACCCTGCTCAATAGTCGCCTCAGTCTGGTTGGACGTCACAATTCTTGGACTGGAAACCACTTCACCTCGCCCCTCAGCCTGCATTGCAGACAACTCCAACTGCACCATATAATCCGAACCCATGAGGGCCAGGGCCAGACTACCTGCTGTACCAACCACCGGAAAATTGGTATTGAGAGTAGGCGTACCAATATTTATAGTCTCACCAGCCAACCATTCAGACGTTGGCGCCAGGGTACCTGATGTCATGGTATCGGTCGGGCCATTCAGGAAGCCATTCACCCCTGAATCAACATTGATATTACTAAACTCAGTCACACCAAATCGGGCGCCCAGCTCCTTACTAAAATCATCATTTGCAATAACAATCCGTGATTCAATCAATACCTGTCTAATTGGCACATCCAGTCGAGCAATTAGCGCCTTAATCTCATTTAGCTTATCGCTAGTATCCTGGATCAGCAGGGTATTGGTGCGGGAATCAGTAGCCACACTGCCACGATCGGACAGGAGCGAGTTCCCTTCCATCTTCAGCAGCGCTGCTATCTCTTCTGCCTTGGCAAAATTGACCTGAATATGGTCAGTAAACAGGGGCGCTAACTCCTCAATCTGCTTCTGTGATTCAAACTCCTGCTTTTCACGCTGGGCAATTTCCTCGCTGGGTGCAACCATAATGACATTGCCTGCCTTGCGCATATCCAGCCCCTTGGTCTGCAGGATCAGGGCCAAGGCCTGATCCCAGGGTACATTATTGAGACGCAGGGTGACATTGCCTTTTACCGTATCACTGGTCACCATATTCAAGCCAGTAAAGTCCGCGATCAGCTGCAAAACAGCCCGCACTTCAATATCCTGAAAGTTAAGCGTCATTTTATCGCCAATATAACCAACCTCACGCTTACGCTTTTCTTCCTGCTCTTCCTTTACGACCTTACGAATTTCAATAGTCAGTAAATCGTCTGCCTGGTAGGTCATTTGTTCATAGGCACCCTCTGCAACAACGACCACTTGAACGTTACGCCCATGCTGAAAGGTATCGATCTCCTTCACTGGTGTCGCAAAATCCATTACATCCAGACGCTGCTCCAGTTCAGGAGGCAGGCGGGTATCAAGAAAATTGATAATGACCTTACCGCGCTCTTCTGTAACATCAATGGGCAACTTGGGATCAGAGAGTGAGATCAAGACCCGACCGGCACCCTTTTCATCTCGGCGGAAATCAATTTTCCGCACACTGAAATCTGACTTGTCACTTTCCCCAACGATTTTATTCTCGGCCAGTACTGGCACCGCAATTTCAACCTTGTCATCAGTCACCGCCACACTGGCATCAGACTGAAGAATGACATAAATATCACCACCATCGACGCGAATATCATAGGGCACCAGTTTAGTCAGATTCATGACGATCCGGGTACGGCCACGGGCCTCAATCGCATTGATACTCGTAGCAACGCCAACACCGATAGGCTGGCGTTTGCTTACATTACTGCTGGTATTGGCAAGATCAAGGGCAATTCGGGCTGGCTTACCAGTGGTAAAACTCCTGGGCTCCTGAACAGCGCCCACACCTGAAGTCGATAGTTTTATCTGTACTTTATTGCCAGGCAGTGCCAGCACATCAATCTGATCCAGAGATCGCGTCTGCTCAGGTTCTGCTGCCAGTGACATACATGGCCACAATAAAACGAGACCCAGAAACAACCAGTGCAAACATACTTTGGTATGTAGCTTGTCCTGTGCAACATTCACCTGATTTCGCCGACTTGTAATCATTTTATTCTCTCTCATCCAGCAAATCATTCTATATTCAAGGTTAGAGACGCCTCTCTGCGCTCCCAACCTCCCAAACCATTCGGTACAATCTCTACCAGCATTATACTTTCGCTATCGACAGATGCTATCTTGCCGAAATTCTGGCCCATGTAATTTCCGGCCTTAACGCGATGAACAATACCATCAGAATCTTTTACCAGGCCCCAGCGTACATTTTTCATTTCAATTACACCCATCATTCTAAGTGTATCCAGCGGGTACGCCTCCAGCTCTTCACGCTCCCTTTGGGCATCAGGATAGAGACCGGATGTATTCGATTTTGCAATGGGGGCCACTTCTGTTTTCCAGGTCGAAAACGGATCCTTCATATCATCCGAATGATAGGCAAACTGCGGAATCTGTTCGAAAACAGGTAGTGGATCAATCTTACCTTTTAGACCCTTAACATCACTGACGTAGTTTTGCAGATCACCCATATGCTGTTCGCTACAGGCAGCGAGCAGCAACAGCATCGCCATTATTAACGTCAGGCGTGACAAGGACACTACAGCTCCTTGCAAGGCAAAATAGCTACTGTTTAAACTGCCTAACACGTCGAACTACTCCTCACTCAAATAGCGATAGGTCTTGGCAGTTGCTTCCATAACCAGGTTACCCTGGCCTTTCTTGGCATCTGCAGAATTAATTGAAAAATCATGTAATGTTACGATTCTTGGCAGAGCGGCAACATCACTGACAAAACGTCCAAAGTCATGATATTTACCAACCACCTTAATATGTATCGGCAATTCTGCATAAAATTCAGCCGGCACTTCCTTTTCGGGCTTAAATAATTCAAATTCCAGGCCATTAGCCAGCCCGGTCTGTGAGATATCAACCAGCAGGGCTTCAACCTCTGTCTCTCCAGGCAACTGGCGCAACATCGTTCCGAAGGATTTCTTCATCTCCTCCATCTGCGATTTATATTCGTCGAGGTTGGCTGCTTTGGACTGCTTTTGGGCAAATTCCTTTTTCAGGGCGGCCTCTTTACGGTTCGACTTATCCAGTACATCCAGCTGATTACGGGTATCAAACCATAGACCAGCACTGATTACAGCAACACTAAGCAGGATGACAGCGACAGCACGTAGCGCCAATGGCCATCTGGCCACATCATTAAAATCGATATTACTGAGTTCGGAGAGATCGAAATTTAAGTTCATAGCTTCAACCCTTCGATTCCTGTTGGACTTGCTGCACGTATAGCTTGAATGAACTGGTACGAACAGAGCCTTGATCCTTTTGTGCCTTGATCACTTCAAGTCGCGGATCCTTGAGCCAGTCAGTCAATGCCAGGTTACGCATAAATGCGGATATACGGGTATTGGACTGGGCTATCCCATCAATTTCGAGGGTGCTACCATTTTGACTAATCGACAACAGATATATCCCTGTTGGCACATTTTTCATAATTTCATAGAACAGATGGACAATCTCAGGGCGTTTACCCTGCAGCTGCTGAATGACATTCATACGTGATAACAGGTTCTTTTTCTGGGTCTCCAGCGCTCTAATCTCTTTAATCTTATTTTCTACACTGGCAATTTCTTTCTTTAGATAATCGTTACGTGCATTTTGCGCCTTGATCTGGGATCCGATATGGAGATGGATATAGAGAAGAATCATCCCCATAAGTACAATTGCACTGACTGCAACTGAAATAAATTGACGCTGTTTTTCTTTACGCTGTGTTTCACGCCAGGGCAAAAGGTTAATACGGGTCATTTTGCGTCAAACCTCCGCATTGCCAGACCACAGGCAATCATCAATGCCGGGGCGTCCGTGTAAATAGCATCTGCCTTTATCCTTGAGGCAAGGGACATATTGGCAAATGGGTTTGCAATAGATGTTGTAATACCCATTTTATCTTCTACCAGTTCATCAATACTGGGTAACGAGGCACAACCGCCGGCCAGAACGATATGATCTACTGTCGCGTGTTGACTGGAGGAAAAAAAGAACTGCATGGCTCGACTTACCTGTTGCACCAGGGTCTCCTTAAACGGATTTAAAATCTCCGTCTCATAATCATCCGGCAACCCACCCTGTTTTTTGGCCAGCCCTGCCTCTTCATAAGAGAGGCCGTAACGACTCTGGATCTCATCGGTTAATTGTTTACCGCCAAAAACCTGTTCCCGGGTGTAGATAACGTTAAAATCATTAGACACACTTAAGGTAGTCATTGTTGCACCAATATCGACAATAGCTATGGTCTTGCCAACACCATTGTCAGGCAACTGCTGATCCAGCAGGGTAAAGGCGGACTCCATTGCAAAGGCCTCTACATCAATGACTTTCGCTGTTAGGCCAGCTAATTCACAGGCAGCAACACGCACCTCGACATTTTCACTCCGCGAAGCCGCTAATAAAACATCAACCATATCTTCATTAGCTTCATTTGGCCCTATGACCTCAAAATCCATACTGATTTCGTCCATAGGGTAGGGGATATACTGGTCTGACTCCAGGGTCAGCTGGTCAGCCATCTCCTGATCAGTAAGCGTGGCCGGCATTGATATAATCTTAGATATTACAGCTGATCCTGCTACAGCTGCAGCGACACTCTTTGTGCGTGTCCCAGCCCGTTTCAGGGCGCGACTAATTGCGGCACCGACTGCCTCGACATCGACAAGATTTTTTTCCTCAACAGCATGTGCAGGCAAGGGGACCACTGCATAGCTTTCTACACGATAACGCTCACCAACTCGCCCCAGCTCCAATAATTTTATTGAAGTTGAGCTAATATCAAGCCCAATCATTGTTGGTGCAGTTTTCTCAAATAAGCGCATTCATTATTTCCAAGCTAAAAAATCTTACCTGCGGCCGTTATACTCTTCTTATGTCCGCTCTATATATAGGGATTCGAGCATTAAAATGCAATTAATAATTACAATTCACAATCTTATCGTCCATTAGACAAAAAAGTTTTATACTTACTAACGTTTTTTTCATAGTGACAAAAAATCTACTCATGCATTCACTTCCTAAATTAGTCCGCTGGCCATTATTAAGTATTGCCGGATCACTAGCTATCGGCATTCTGGCGATATTCGGTAGTTATATTTATATAACCCCTCAATTACCGTCTATCGAAACATTGAGAGATATTCGTTTACAGGTGCCATTACGAGTCTACAGTGCTGATCGTAAACTTATTGCAGAATTCGGCAAGGTTAAACGGTCACCATTGAGATATGAGCAGATTCCTGAAGATATGGTCCATGCGATATTGGCAGCAGAGGATGATCGCTTCTTTATTCATCCTGGCGTCGATTATCACGGCATATTACGTGCAATAGTCAACCTGGTGAAGACCGGCCGCAAGTCCCAGGGTGGTAGTACAATCACTATGCAGGTAGCAAGAAACTTTTTCCTCAGTCGCGAAAAAACCTATCTGCGTAAGCTCAGCGAGATTTTTTTATCACTAAAGATTGAAAGCGAACTCAGTAAAGAAGAGATTCTGGAACTCTATCTAAACAAGATCTACCTGGGTAATCGTGCCTACGGTATAGCTTCTGCGGCGCAAATCTATTACGGTAAATCAATTGAGGAGTTAAGCATTGCCGAAATGGCAATGATTGCAGGACTACCAAAGGCACCTTCGCGCTACAATCCCCTTGCCAACCCTGAACGCGCATTGATACGACGTAATTATATAATTAGCCGCATGCATGAACTTGGTTATATTGACCAGGCCGCATTAGAAAATGCACAAAACGAAGCCGATGCTGCTCAACTACATGCCCTTACCATTGAAGTAAATGCCCCATATGTCGCCGAGATGGTACGCGACCATATGGTCAGCCTGCTAGGTGATGAAGCGTACACCGGTGGTTACAGTGTTGTTACTACTATCGAGCCCGATAAACAACGTGCAGCCAATAATGCCATGCGTAAGGCACTGTTTGGCTATGATATACGTCATGGCT
Organism: uncultured Gammaproteobacteria bacterium; assembly: GCA_964650235.1. Taxonomy (GTDB): domain Bacteria; phylum Pseudomonadota; class Gammaproteobacteria; order SZUA-140; family SZUA-140; genus CAZYTT01. The sequence goes on from CAZYTT010000005.1 coordinate 33,285, forward strand.
ACCGCGGGATAATTACCCATGTAGACCTTACCCAATTAGCCGACATGCCTGACTGGCATGACAGTTTTAAAGATATTAAGACACCTGGCGGCCTGGCGCCTGCCATTATTTTGTCACAGTCTGAGCAAGAGGCCGTTGCCGTACTCCCTGACGAACAACTCATCACCTTAACCTGGAAGGGCCTGTCATGGGCGCGAAGATATATTAACGACAACAGTAGGGGACCAAGACCCAATCAGGTTAGCGATATACTTCAGGAAGGCGATATCGTTTATGTCAGAAAAGAGGATAGACGCTGGTATCTGAGTCAGATACCCCGGGCTGAAGGAGCACTCATTTCATTACACCCTGAAAACGGGGCTATTATGGCACTAACGGGGGGGCTGGACTTTTATTACAGTAAATTTAATCGCGTCACTCAGGCGGCGCGTCAACCTGGATCGAGCTTTAAACCCTTCATCTACTCCGCTGCATTAAATAAGGGCTTTACCGCGGCCAGCATCATTAATGATGCTCCTGTAGTCTTTGATGACCCTGGTCTGGAAAGCGCCTGGCGTCCTGAAAATTATAGTGGCAAATTTTTCGGCCCAACGCGATTGCGTATTGGTCTGATCAAATCCCGCAACCTGATATCCATCCGCCTGCTTCGCGCCATTGGGATCGATTATGTGCTGGATTATGTCTCTCGTTTCGGCATCCCCACCGACCACCTACCCCGTGACCTATCGCTCGCCCTCGGTAGCGGTGCCGTATCACCACTACAATTATCAGGTGGCTATGCTGTCTTTGCTAATGGTGGTTATCGTGTTACACCCCATTTCATTAAGCAAATTGAAGATATTAATGGCGAGATTATCAAGCAGGCCCCATACCCCATTGTCTGTCCAGAGTGCACGTTACCAATTGACATCAACGCCCCGGAGGAAGTTTTAGCAACAGCTAATACCGAGACCATGCCCATAACCGGGATTGAGAATGAATCCACAACACCAGACTTTGTTGTCGCCAGGCGAGCCATACCCGTTGAAAACGTCTATTTAATGACATCAATGATGCGTGATGTTATCCAGCGCGGTACAGGTCGCAAGGCCCGTCAGCTTAATCGTAGCGATATCGCCGGCAAGACCGGCACTACCAATGATCAACGAGACGCCTGGTTTGCCGGCTTTAACCCCGATGTAGTGACGATAACCTGGGTTGGTTTTGACAAGGTTCGTTCTCTGGGTAATTATGAAACTGGCGGCAGAGCGGCCCTGCCGATGTGGATCGATTATATGTCACACGCCTTACGTGGAATACCCGTACGAACGTTAAAACGTCCACCAGGCATGGTAGCCGTTAGAATAGACCCTGAAACCGGCCTGCTCGCCGATGCCGATCATAAAGGTGCAATATTCGAGACCTTTCGTTCTGAATATGTGCCACAACGTAGTAGCTCCAGTAAGAAGCCATCAAACTCTTCCACCAATGAAAGCAATACCACTGACAATATCAGTGAACAGCTATTTTAGCTCTAGCGAGATATAAACCCGGCGTTTATTTCTGCATAACATTCATCGTTTATCTGGACTGACATAGTCACGTTTTGACGCACCACTATAGAGCTGTCGCGGCCGACCGATGCGTTGATTAGGCTCTGCTATCATTTCTTTCCATTGGGCAACCCAACCGACAGTACGGGCAATTGCAAACATAACAGTAAACATATTTGCCGGTATGCCTAAGGCCTTATAGATAATACCCGAATAAAAATCAACGTTAGGGTAGAGCTTACGCTTGATAAAGTATTCGTCTTCCAGGGCAATTTCTTCCAGCCGCATGGCCAGCTCAAACATGGGGTCATTGTTATCACCAAACTTCTCCAGCACGTCATAACACATTTGTCTGATTAATTTGGCACGGGGATCATAGTTTTTATAGACTCGATGCCCAAATCCCATTAAGCGAAACGGGTCCTGCTTATCTTTGGCCTTGGCCAGATATTTGGCAATATTCCCCTTATGCCCTATCTCATCCAGCATACTTAATACGGCTTCATTTGCGCCACCATGAGCTGGCCCCCATAAAGCCGCTATACCTGAAGAGATACAGGCAAAGGGGTTGGCACCCGAGCTACCCGACAGGCGTACTGTCGCAGTGCTGGCATTTTGTTCATGATCGGCATGCAGTATGAAAATCATATCCAGTGCCTTCTCAGCAATTGGATCAACCTCATAATCTTCACTGGGCACAGAATGCATCATATGTAATAAATTACCGCAATAACTGAGACTATTTTTTGGGTAGATAAAAGGTTCGCCAATAGCGTGCTTATGACTTGCAGCCGCTATGGTCGGCATTTTTGCTATCATCCGTAACGCTGCCAGGTCTCTGTGCTTCGGATCATGAACATCAGTAGAATCATGATAAAAGGCAGATAAGGATCCGACCACGCCAACCATACTCGCCATCGGGTGGGCATCATGATAAAAACCGTTGAAGAAGGTCTTTAGACTCTCCTTAATCATCGTATCGCGACGCATCTTCTTCTTAAACACGATACAATCATCTGGCAG
>CAZYTT010000006.1:0-7198 GCA_964650235.1 uncultured Gammaproteobacteria bacterium
ATCTCGAATAATGTCGGCACCGGCCTCAAAGCGAGGATTATCATCTGTGATCACCACATGATCAGCCTGGCGCTCAGCAATGGCGCCCATGACCGCACGTTTTTGACTATCGCGATTCCCGCCACACCCAAACACACACCACAACTCGCCCTGACAGTGGGCACGCAGTGTAGCCAGCGCCTGATCAAGCGCATCCGGGGTATGGGCGCAATCGACGATCACCACGGCCCTGCTCGAATCCCCGGCAAAACGCTCCATCCTGCCGCGCACCGGGACGATATGCTCAATGCTGGCTACCGCCTGATCAAAGGGCACATCTAATGTCAGTAATGTAGCCAGCACCGCCAGGATATTACTGGCATTAAAGCGACCCATTAATCGACTCTGAATCTCGGCCTTGCCCCAGGGCGTGGTTACTGCCAGCAGCAAGCCCTGCTGGTCCATCCGCAATATTTCACCGCGAATATCGGCAGCATGTTCCAGCGCGTAGCTTAGGACAGAGACCGCCGGGACCAACTCACTGATTAACTGCCTACCAAATGCATCATCCCTGTTAATAACGGCAGACTGTAATCCCTGAACCTCAAATAAGCGGCGCTTGGCGGCCGCATAATGGTCAAGGTCACCGTGGTAATCAAGATGGTCATGACTGAGATTAGTCAGGATAGCCACATCAAACGCCACCCCTGAGATACGCCCCTGATCCAGGGCGTGGGATGAGACTTCCATAACAACATGACGGGCAGCACAGGACTGAATCGCAGCCAGCTCGGCCTGCAGTCGCAGGGCATCAGGGGTCGTGTGCTGCCCTTGGGTCAGCTGACAATAGCAACCGTAACCCAGGGTACCTATTAATCCACATTCACCTTCACGCTCAGCCAGCAACTGAGCCAGAAAGTGACTACACGAGGTCTTGCCATTAGTACCGGTCACGCCAATAACTGTTTGATAGCGACTGGGATTACCATAAAAACGTGCGGCAACAATCCCCATATGCTGCGCCAGGTCCACCAGTGGTATCACTGGGACATCCATATTCAGCGCTAATGCCGACTCTATTGCCGCCGCATCGCAGACGATAGCAAGAGCACCTCGCTCCACGGCCTGCTGAGCATAATCCAGTCCATTTGAATGAGTACCTGAACAGGCAAAAAACAGATCGCCCGGCTGTACCTGACGACTATCCAGCGCCAAGCCCTCAACAACCAGTTCAGCAACTAGCTCAGCACTTTGCTCTGTTCGCGTGACCTGAAAGCCATCGGCCAGCGTCAGCCCGACCAGCAATTGACCCAGATTAAACCCTGTTGTTGTATCAGGCGCCATTGGCTAGCCGCTCCCCATGGTCATGCAGGTTTTCGGACAGCATTGCACCGTTGATGGATTCCGGCGCGGCATCGGGTGCTACACCCAACATGCGTAACGCCCCTGCCATAACCCGGGAAAAAACAGGCGCAGCAATTCGACCGCCATAATATTCGTCATTGGCTGGCTCATTAATCATCACGACAATAGCCAGGCGTGGTTTACTGGCAGGGGCGACACCGGCAAACAGGGAAACATACGATTCATCGGAATATCCACCGACACTGTATTTTTGCACCGTACCGGTCTTACCAGCTATACGATACCCCGGCACCCGAGCCAATTGACCGGTACCGCCTTTCAGGGTCACCGTCTCCAGCATGGCCATGACATCATGGGCATGACGAGCGGACGCTACCTGGGTTGCAACGGTTGATGCCGAGGGCTCAGCCAGGAAGGTTACCGGCCGGAGCAAGCCATCATTCGCCAACATGGCATAGGCGCGGGCCAGTTGCAGCGCGGTCACTGACAACCCATAGCCATAGGACATTGTTGCCCGCTCGACATCATTCCAGCCCTGAAAACTGCTCAACAGACCGCTGGCCTCGCCCGGAAATCCACAACCGGTCTGATTACCAAAACCAACCTGATTAAAAAAATCCCACATCTTTTCTCGTGGCACCTGCAGGGCGATTTTGCTCGCACCAACATTACTGGACTTCTTCAGAATTGTTGCGATATCGATGACGCCGTAATCTCTTACATCACGCACTGATTTATTACCGACCTTGAATACCCCGGGATGGGTATTGATCGTAGAGCGTGGGCGTATAGTGCCTGCCTCCAGGGCGGCAGCTACGGTAAAGGGCTTAATGGTTGAACCAGGCTCAAACACATCAGTCACCGCCCGATTACGTGTCACGCCACGTCGTAGTGTCTGACGGTTATTGGGATTATAAGAAGGCCCATTCACATCCGCCAGCACTTCACCCGTCTTTATATCGAGAAGCACGACCGAACCCGATCGTGCCTTATTTTGCCGGATAGCGGCCTTTAATTCCTTATAGGCCAGGTATTGCAGCCGCCGATCAATACTGAGCCGCAGGTCTTTACCGGACTCTGGCACCTGAATGCTCTCGACATCTTCAACAACACGCCCGAGTCGATCCCTTATCACCCGCTTACTGCCCGGGCGACCCTTTAGCCAAGGCTCATAGGCCAGTTCAATCCCTTCCTGTCCGGCATCATCGATATTAGTAAATCCGACGACGTGGGCCGCAACCTCACCGGCGGGGTAATAGCGTTTATATTCTCGCTGTAACGACACTCCCGGTATCTCCAGCGCCATGACCTGCTGGGCAATATCTGGATTAATATGGCGTTTCAGATAGACAAACTCTCGCCCCTGACGACGGGCCAACTGGTCCTTCAGGTCTGACACCGACACCTTTAACAGGCCCGCTATCTGTCGCCATTGCCCGCTGTTAATCTGCAACCGCTGCGGATTGACCCAGACCGAATCGACCGGTGTACTAATAGCCAGGGGTTCACCATTACGATCAGTAATCGTGCCCCGGTTGGCAGCCAGATCAAGTACCCGTAGATAGCGGGCATCACCCTGATCCTGTAAAAAATCATTATTCATCACCTGCAGATCCAGCGAACGCCAAAGCAGACCGACAGCAACGATCACCACACTACCGAGCACAACAACATGACGGATCGGGTGAATCATATTTTTTTCTCTGGCTGTCATTTTTTTATGATTTCAATTTCATCGGCTGATGGCACAAACATACCCAGACGCCTGCGCGCTATGTCTTCTATTCTTATTGGTGTTGCCAGAGTACTCTGCTCCAGCTGCAACCTTCCCCACTCTATATCCAGGGCATCACGCTCACTATTCAGACCCTGAAGCTCTACAAACAGTTGCCGGCTCTTATGCTTGCTGTAGGCCACTGCAATGGCCGACATCATTACCGCCACCACCATAATGGCCAATAACGGCAGCCGCAAAGACGTCACGCCAGCTTTTCCGCGACACGCAATACTGCGCTTCGAGAGCGCATGTTTTCATTGATCTCTTCCTGACTGGGCCGCTGTGCCGGTCCAATTCGGCGCATTGTTATATTTTGCTGCGCACCGGTAATGGGCATACCGCGCGGTACCACATCACCCTGGGATTGCCGCCGAATGAAACGCTTTACCATCCGGTCTTCAAGCGAATGAAAACTGATTACCGCCAGACGCCCACCAACTGCAAGAATATCCACTACCTGATCCAGACACAGCTGCAACTGATCCAGCTCCCGGTTGACGATTATACGTAAGGCCTGAAAGCTTCGTGTTGCAGGATCCTTGCCCTTTTCCCATGCCGGATTAGCTGCAGCAACAATCGTCGCCAATTGTTGTGTCGTTTCAATAGGTGTCTGCTGCCGCGCATTGACAATGGCTCGAGCTATGCGCCGGGCAAAACGCTCCTCACCGTATTCACGCAGAACCTGGGCAATTTCACCTTCACCGGCCTGACACAACCAATCAGACGCACTGATACCTGACGTTGGATCCATGCGCATATCCAGGGGGCCGTCCTGACGAAAACTAAACCCCCGAGCGGCATTATCCAGCTGGGGTGACGATACCCCCAGGTCCATTAACAGGCCATCAACACCACCCATTAACCCGCGCCTCTCCAGCACATCACTTAACCCGGCAAAGGCTACCTGCTCAATACTGAAACGCGATTCCTGTGCAAATCGCTGCCGGGCTACGGCAATAGCATCGGGGTCCCGATCGACCGCAATCAGGCGACCATCGTCATTCAGGCATTGCAAGATAGCTGCTGAATGGCCACCACGACCAAACGTAGCATCCACATAAACCCCCGATGGCTTGATGTCTAGACCGCTCAATACTTCACCTTGCATGACCGGAAAATGTTCACCGTATACCAATGGCATTACATCCTGGCCCGCCCTATAAAGACAGCGTTTCCAACTCTACCGACAGCGGCCCCTTATTCTCACCAACTGCCAGCCATTCATCACAGCGGGCATTCCAGGTGCCTTCATCCCACAACTCAAACTTGTTACCCTGACCGATTAAAACCACGCGCTTTTCCAGTGCGGCAAATTCTCGCAACAAGGGCGGCAGCAGAATTCGGCCATTCCCATCCATGCCACATTCAGTGGCATAACCAATCAACAGGCGCTGCAACTGACGAGCCTGGGGTTCCATATTGGGTAAATCAGATAATTTCTGCTCAATGATCTCCCACTCGGACTGAGGATAGACCAGCAGACAGCGATCACGGTCAACGGTGACAATCAACTGCCCCTCGCATTGCGATTGCAACTGGTCACGGTAACGAGATGGCATCGCCATTCGCCCCTTTGCGTCCAGATTCAAGGCATTGACTCCTCGAAACAAGATTCCCCCCTCAAGATCCACAATTAACCACGATTACCCACTTTTAAACACTATATACCTCCAGCGCCCACTGTCAAGCTAAAAACACCCACCACAATGGTGGAAATCCTCCTTTTTAGACAATGACTTAGAGGTAAACATGAAATCCAGACAGGAGGTTGGTCGTTGCCGTTTCAGCAACTATTTTTGAATCACCCGCTTAATTGGCAATGCTAATAAACAACATTAAGAAATGAGATAAATCTGAAAAAATTGAGACGATTGGCCCGGACAATGGTGAAAAGTTTTGCTCGTGATATTCTTCCCCGGCAATGGTCAGCCGAATAATCACAGACAAGAAGGGAAAATATCTAAGCCACGGGAGGCGACAAGATCGCCACCCGTGGAGATAAATAGAGTCAGCCTGTAAGCCGGGTTCTGTCGTGGACAGTCATTCATCTGGGATACGTGTCACCACGCACCTCATGCGACCTACCCAGGGACAACGCGGGCCACGCCTCAGTCCCTCTATTTGGTCTTGCTCCGGATGGGGTTTACCCTGCCACTCATGTTGCCATCAGCGCGGTGTGCTCTTACCACACCATTTCACCCTTACCTGCAAGGCAGGCGGTATATTTTCTGCGGCACTTTCCGTCGGTTCACACCGCCCAGGTGTTACCTGGCATCCCGCCCTATGGAGCCCGGACTTTCCTCCATGCCCAAAGGCACAGCGACCATCCAGCCAACTCTGGGCGCTACGATACAGGAGAGCCAGCAGCAGTGACAAGTCTAATTTACCACCGCGAGCCATCAGGGACTGGTGATCAGCATCGACGGCGCACCCTTATGATGGTTGCAGGAGTATCTGCTGATATCTTATCGGCCCAATTGCCGTATCAATAGTCGGCCTGACCTTCAGGGCCAGCCCCTGAGGAACCTTACCACCAGCACCGGAGATAGCCATCGCCAGCTTGAGCAGATCCATAGTGTTATCACGGGTAAAAAAGGCCGCCAGATTGACGCCCAGTTTGATCGGTATAGCCCGCCCATGACCAGAGGGCAACGAGATTTCCTGCTTAAGCACCCCCCTGGCCGTCTCTTTTCCTTCCAGAATCAACACCCATTCCAGCTCGACCAGAGTCAGCGCCATAGTATTAACAACCGGGTTTTCAGATCGGATATATATTGTCATGTCGAGCGGCACCTGCTGACGAGACAACAACACAGTTGCCCGAATGATATCTTCTGAACTAAGCTCATTAATACTTTGCAGGGAAGTAATATCTATTCCCGCCAATCGCACCTCACCGACGCGATCGAAGCTAAACCTGACCTTCGAGGTATTAACAGCCTGCTCAAACATCGCGCAGCTACTCAACATCACCAACAGGACCAACAATACCAGCCCTGCCTTAATGTTGCCCGGTCTAATCAACTCAACACATCCCTTGTTCAATACGACTCAGCCTCAAAAAGTATTTAACCTGATAGTACCGCAAAATCACCTGACGCCCCACCCTCTTTACGCCTGGCCGATATCGACTACCAGGCGCTGGTGAATGCATAGGCAAGACCAAGGCTATAAATAACATGACCGGTAAACTGGGAGCCAAAATATCGTTTGGCCGAGACGGTAACCCCAACCTCGTTCATATAGATGGCAACACCAATCTCGGGATAGACAAAGGCACTGGCTACCAGCCGTCGTTCCTGCTCTCCGGACTCATCAACCACACCGTTGCCATTATTATCAAGGCCATCACTGGCAACATCGACATCCCGCCCACCGACACCGACCAGCACGCCCAGACCGATATATGGCGACAACACATCATTCATGAACAACCTTACTGATGAGGCGATACCCTCATAGAGATAGCGCCGATCGGCATAATAGGACACCCCGTAGCGCATCGCTACATTAGCGGTTTCACAGGCCCTGTAGAGCGCATCGATACCAATAATATTTTTATCCCGCTCCGACCACACCTCGACGGCGGTCCCGGGCAGACAGGCATAGGTCTTTAGACTAATCATCATCAGGCCCAACCCCACCCAGCGCCACCAGTGGCCCGGAGGCCACAGACATCTAGCCATTTTCACTGAGCGCAAGCGCCTGTTGATAGACCTGGTTTTTCCCCAGCCCAGTAATCTTTACGGTCAGCGCGACGGCCTGCCTTAACGGTAAATCAGCCAGTAAGGGCCTGAGCACATCATCTACAGCCACCCCATCCTGATGCTGTTGTTCAGCCCCGGCCAGCATCACCACCATCTCCCCTCGCTGCTGATTGGCATCCTGTTGCAGCTGTTGACACAGCCCATCAAGAGTCGTGGACAGAATTGTCTCAAACAGCTTGGTCAGCTCACGCGCCAGTGCCGAACGTCTATCACCACCAAAGATAGCCCGCATATCCTCCAGCGAGGCCAGGATTCGATGGGGTGATTCATAAAAAATCAATGTCCGGGGATCGGTCTTGAGCTGTTCCAG
>CAZYTT010000006.1:7298-12648 GCA_964650235.1 uncultured Gammaproteobacteria bacterium
GATGGGGTGATTCATAAAAAATCAATGTCCGGGGATCGGTCTTGAGCTGTTCCAGTACCTGCCGTCTGGCACTAGCCCGGGCTGGTAAAAAACCCTCAAAGGTAAAACGATCACTGGCCAGCCCTGAGGCAGATAATGCTGTTATCAGCGCACTGGGACCAGGAATTGGCACGACCTTAATACCGGCCTGATGGGCGGCTGCAACCAGTCGATAACCGGGGTCACTGATTAATGGTGTCCCGGCATCACTAATAAGGGCCATTGCCTCACCACTATGCAAACGATCAATCAGACCAGCGACTACCTGCCCCTCATTATGGTCATGCAAGGCACAGCAGGGGGTCTGAATACCAAATTGATTAAACAGGACGCGACTATGACGGGTATCTTCTGCAGCAATAAGGTCTACCCCCTTCAAGGTCTCGATCGCCCGCTGACTCATATCAGCAAGATTACCAATCGGGGTGGCGACGATATATAAAGTAGCACTCATTGACACTTGCAGGCCTCATCCGGATACTTGTGCACATTAACTCGGCGGCACTTTATTTTTTAGCATCGCCAGACTGTCACAGACACGCTATTTGGATCATTATGGGCAAACGATATTGCACACCTGAATTTTTATCGCTGATTATACTAGCACTATTCTTGGGCGGCTGCGCCGTAAGCCCACCATCAACAACCCAGTCACCGGCCCCAGCGGAAAATGAACTCTTACAACGTGCCCAGACCGCTATCGTTAACGGCAACCTCGCTGATGCCGCACGCGATTATCTGCTGCTCGTCGATCAGGGCTCCACCCTTAAACAATCAGAATATCGCCTCCAGGCGGCATCGCTGTATCTACAGGCCAACCGTATCTCCAGGGCCGAGCAGGTACTGCGCCAGATAGAACCTGGCACCCTTCATGGCCTGCAACTGGTTCGCCAACAACTACTGATTGCCCGCATTGCCCTGATTAATCACCGCACCGGCGATGCCCTGTCCGCGCTAGAGGTCACTCAACCACCCGAGCTTGCTGATGAGCATCGTGCTGAACTGTATCAACTTCGGGCCGAGGCCTATGAACGTCGCCGCAACCCGCTCAAGGCCGTTCAAAGCCTGGTTATTGCCAATAACTATATCCATGACCCCAGCCAGAAACTGGCCCTGCAGCACAAGATCTGGCAAATTCTTGCAGCCATACCTACCCCGGCCCTGGCCACCATTGCGAGTGCACCGGCGCCCGATGAATTTACTGGCTGGCTCGAACTCATGCGTATCGCCAAGGAAAGCAAAGTTGCACCCATTGACGTCAACAGCCGAATTCAGCAGTGGCGTATCCAATTTCCCGACCTCCCTGTCGATCAGACAATTCTCGATAGCCTGTTGGCACGACAGGGCAAGGTCATCAAATTCCCCCAGCACATCGCCCTGCTATTACCCTTTACTGGTGCCTATGAAAAACCGGCGGCGGTCATTCGCGATGGATTCCTGGCCGCGCATTATGACCGTACCGCCAACAAAGACATTCAGCTCAGTATCTATGACTCCAGTCGTTACGAGTCTATCTACCAGACCTATCAACAAGCCATCATCGACGGCGCGAGTTTTGTTGTAGGCCCATTAATTAAGGACGATGTTACCGCGCTGGGCCGGCAGCAACCCTTACCGATACCCGTACTTACCCTGAACTATGGTGAACTGAGCAACCCCAACCCTGATTTTTATCAGTTCGGCCTGGCCCCGGAACAAGAGGCCCAGCAGGCCGCTGAACGCGCCTGGCTCGATGGCAATAACCGCGCCCTGGTATTAACACCAACCAGTCCGTGGGGTACACGCGTATTCCAGTCTTTCGCTGAACACTGGGAAAAACTCGGTGGTGAATTACTGAAACAACAGGATTACCCTGGCAATAAAAATGATTTTGCTGATCAGATCCAGCACTTACTGGAGCTCAATGAGAGCAAATCCCGCCGCCGGGCTCTACAGAGCCTACTTAAACATCCGCTGTATTTTGAACCCCGCAGACGCCAGGATGCCGACTTTATCTTCATGGCCGCCTTCCCTCGTCAGGCCAGGTTATTGAGACCGCAGCTTAAATTTCACTATGCTTCCGAGTTACCCATTTATTCAACATCGCATGTCTTTACCGGCAATCGTAACCGTTACAAGGACCGCGATATGGATGATATACAGTTTTGTGACATGGGCTGGACACTGGATAATCCGCCGTCGGCTTTAAAGCGTAAACTACTCAAGCTGTGGCCTGAACCCATGCGCGATTATGCTCGCTTCTTTGCCCTGGGCATTGATGCCTACCAGTTAATCCCGCAACTTGAAGACCTCAGGATGTTCCAGCACGAACGCTTTAATGGTGTGACGGGACAGTTGTTCGTAACCGAAGATCAGCTAGTGGCCCGCACATTGAAATGGGCCCAGTTCTCCAGGGGCCTGCCCGTGTTATTACAGTAATAGGACAGGCCTCTGTCACCGACAAGGGACACCTGTACGAACAGAAGGCCTGCACCTTTCTTAAACAGCAGGGACTGAAACAACACCAAAGCAACTATCGTTGCTGCGGCGAAGAGATAGACCTTATTATGACCGAGGGCAAGTGCCTCATCTTTGTTGAAGTCCGTTATCGTCATTCCGACCAATTCGGCAGTGGTGCCGAGTCTATTGATTTCCATAAACAGGCCCGGCTTATCCAGTGCGCCAACCACTACCTGCAAAAACACGGCAAGGACACACAAGCTGCACGATTTGATGTAATATCAATCGGCATGCAGGATGGAGCAGAAACCATACAGTAGATCAAGGATGCCATTCAGGGCTGACTACTGTACCGACGAATTGAGGCACTATGGATTTAGCAGCACGCATTAAACGCATTTTTAACGATAGCGTCGAGACGAAATTACAATCGGTCGAGGTCATTGCACCTATGATTGCCTGTGCCGCCGAACGCCTGACGGCCAGCCTCCTCAATGAAAAAAAAATACTGATCTGCGGCAATGGCGGTTCTGCCGCCGACGCCCAGCATTTTTCTTCTGAGCTATTAAATCGCTTCGAGCTGGAACGTCCCGGACTACCTGCCATTGCGCTGACAACCGACGCCTCAACCCTGACCTCAATTGCTAACGATTATCAATTTAATGACATCTTTGCCAAACAGATTCGGGCCCTGGGCCAACAGGGTGATATTTTAATCCTGATCTCCACCAGCGGAAATTCCGGCAATATTGTCAATGCCATCAAGGCCGCACATGATCGCAACATGACGATCATCGCACTGAGTGGTAAAGATGGCGGTGAAATGGCCTCCCTGCTTGAGCCTGACGATATCGAGATCCGGGTACCGGCACGTTCGACCGCCCGTATCCAGGAGGTGCATATCGTCGTCATTCACTGCCTGTGTGATCTTATTGATCATCAGCTACTAGGACAGGAGGCATAATTGTGTCGCAAAAATTACTGATCACCCTACTGCTACTCAGCAGCTTTATTTTACCCGGTTGCGCAGCCCCCCTGTTAATCGCCGGCGGGGCCGTTGGTGCAACGCTGGCCAATGATCGCCGAAATGCCGAGACTATTATTGATGATCAGGCCATCGAGTTACGTGTGCGCAACACACTGGTCAAAGACCCATTACTTGCTACTGACAGCCACCTCTCTGTGACCAGCTTTAATCGGGTTGTGTTATTGACCGGTCAGGTTCGCGAACGCAAACAATTCAACCAGATCGTCACCCTGGTCAAGCAGGAGCAAGGGGTCAAGCGCATCCATAATGAAATCCAGATCACCCCACCGATACCGATGTCTGCCCGCTCCCAGGACACCTGGATCACCACCAAGGTCAAGAAGGCACTACTGAATCAGGACGATCTTAATGCCACACAGGTCAAGGTCATTACTGAAAATGGTACGGTCTATTTGATGGGCCTGGTAAAACATGCCGAGGGCACTGCCGCCGCCACCGCCGCCCAACGCGTCAGCGACGTGAAGGGGGTAATTAAGGTCTTCGAATACCTTGACTGAAGCACACCCGGCGAGTCCTTCCCACCTGCCGAAAACATTTATTACCCGGCTGCAACAGCTACTGCCTGCTGATGCCATCCTGACCGATGCCGCCGAGTGCTGGCCCTACGGCTACGACAATAGCCGTCGCCATCAATGCCCCGACGCCGTCGCCTTTGCCACCAGCCACGAAGAGATCCAGGCCATCGTCAGGTTATGCTATGAGACCAGCGTCCCACTGACGGCACGTGGACGAGGCACGGGTACCACAGGCGCGACGACGCCGGTACGTGGTGGACTGGTGCTATCACTCGAACGCATGGACAAAATCATCAAGATGGATGCGGCCAACCGCTGCATCACTGTTGAGCCCGGCGTCACCAATCAACATGTGCAACAGGTGGCTGGTGAACATGGTTTTTTCTGGCCCCCCGACCCAACCAGTGCCGCCTTCTGCAGCATAGGTGGCAACCTGGCCTATAACTCAGCTGGCCCCAGAGCGGTAAAATATGGCACACCCCGTGAAAATACGCTAAGGCTTCGCGCCGTTACCGGTACCGGTGAAGAATTGATCACCGGCACCTATACCACCAAGGGGGTCGTCGGCTATGACCTGACCCGACTACTGATCGGTTCAGAGGGGACCCTGGCCATTATCACTGAGGCCACACTGAAACTGACCCCCCTGGCCGAGAGCAAACGGATGATGCAGGCAATCTATAGCGACATGAACAGCGCCAGCGCCGCGGTGTCATGCATCATGGCCCAACCGGTGGTACCCTGCGCGCTGGAGTTTATCGACGCCCAGGCTATTGACATGATTCGTCACTACTCGCAGATCGATTTCCCTGAAGATGCCGGGGCCATGCTGATGATCGAGATTGACGGCGCCACCATCGGTATGGAGGCGGCGGCCGAACAGATCCGTATCGCCGCCGATGCCCCTGAATTACGCTCATTCATCACCGCAACCACAAGTGCTGAGGTGGATGCCTTATGGTCCACACGCAAGGCCCTGTCACCTGCCCTGCGGACAGTTGCCCCAAAAAAAATCAATGAAGATGTCGTGGTCCCGGTGTCCAATATACCGCTACTGATCAATGAATTGACGGTTCTGGCCACAAAACATGCCATCCGCATTGTCAATTTTGGCCATGCTGGCAATGGCAACATCCACGTCAACCTGCTGATAGACCCGGATGATGAAGAGCAGATGCAACGGGCTAACCAGTGTCTGGATGAGGTCTTCTCACTGGTCCTGTCACTCCAGGGGAGCCTGTCTGGCGAACATGGTATAGGACTGGTTAAACGCGACTTTGTCGACCGTGAACTGGGGCCGGTGGCACTG
>CAZYTT010000006.1:12748-30514 GCA_964650235.1 uncultured Gammaproteobacteria bacterium
AGGACTAACTACTTAACCAGCTGGAGATGAGGTTTTTTAGCACTTCTGGACTTGCCTGAGTCATGGGGTGGTCCGGGTGGCGGCTGATCGCCATCGTCACTATCACGATCTAGCACCATACCCTGCCCGTTCTCCTTGGCATAGATCGCGAGGATAGCCTGTACTGGGATACTAATGGCCATAGGCTGGCCACTGAAACGGGCACTAAACAACAACCAGTCGTTATCGATATTTAACTCATCAGCGGCCTGGGCACTAATATTCAGGATAATCTTGCCATCCTCAACAAACTGAGTTGGGACAGTCGTCTCAGGAAAATCGGCATTGACCAGGATATACGGTGTTAATGAATTATCGTTTATCCACTGATAGATCGCCCTGATGAGATAGGGACGACTGGACGACATTATTGCATCCATGACCATCTCAGGCAGTAACTATCTCACGCTCCGATTCAGACAGGCTGGTTTCAAACGAATCCCGGTCAAATAGTCGCTTGGCATATTCCATCACCGGCTTGGCCTTGGCGGGCAGTTCAATACCGTAGTGCGACAGGCGCCATAACAATGGGGCCAAGCTACAGTCAATCAGTGCCACTTCCTCGCTCATGAAGTAGGGGCTTTTAACAAACGCAGGGGCAATCAGTGTCAGGCCATCGCGTAATTCCTTCGCAGCCTTAACTGCACGCTTGGCATCATCACTATTAATATCTTCCAGCAGGCCATACCAGTCATTATTAATCCGATACAGCATCATACGGGCACGGGCACGTGAGACGGGATCAACAGGCATTAGGGGCGGATGGGGAAATCGTTCATCCAGATATTCCATTATGATATGAGAGTCATACAGGACCAGCTCACGATCGACCAGGGTAGGCTCAGTATTATAGGAATTCAATTCAATCAGATCTTCTGGCAGATGATCTATATCGACATCTACAACGTCTGCGCTAATACTTTTTTCGGCCAGTACGATACGAACACGATGGCTTAGAGGGCAATCAGAACGTGAATACAAGGTCATAACAGGTCTGCGATTGGCAGTTGATGCCATAGGTAGACTCTCCTTAATTATGTGTTAATGCAGGTATGTTTCCAGAACGATAGATTCTAGCACATTCAACAAAAGTACGTCAGCCAGACTTGGCCAATTGCTAAAAAAACTAGGTTGAACCTCGATGTTTCTGGATCAATTCATAAGCCAGACTAATTTGCTTGGTCTTCTCGGTGGCCACCTTCATCATCTCCTCAGGCAGTCCTTTGGCAACCAGCTTATCCGGGTGATGCTGACTCATTAGGCGTCGATAGGCCTTTTTCAGTTCGGCATCACTGGCGGTACTGGGGACATTCAAGATGGCATAGGCATCGTTTAATTGCGCCTCAGGTGCTACACCGGCATCATGATCGTAACGACCAGCAGCACGCATCATGGCCTCTAGCTGCTCAAATTCAGCCTCTGAAAACCCAATTCGACGGGCCACCCGTAGCAATAGACGACGCTCGGCGACATGAAGTACGCCATCGGCCAATGCCGCCTGCATCTGGATCTCGAGGAACATGCGTAACAGGGTATGACGATGACGACACTCATGCTTGAGCTGGTCCAGCACATCATCCAGCGGGAAACTGGCGGCCTTGCCTTCATTAAAGAGCTTTTGGGCCAGCTTACGCAGTCGGCCATCAAGTTGCATCTGCTGCATCACCATCTGGGCCAAGCGAATTTCATCCGCTGTCACACGCCCATCGGCCTTGGCCAGATGCCCCATCACCGAAAAGGTTGCGGTAAAAAAGGCCATCTGAATCCGTTCACGTCCAAACACGCCCTGTTGCTCGTCAGCGACATCCTGCACCCGGGCATCCAGCTTATGACCGATGGCGGCCCCAATTAACGCCCCTAATGGCCCCCCCAGCATAAAGCCAAAAGTCCCACCAAATAATTTCCCCCACCAGCTCATGGTGACTCCTCTTCCCTTGAATCTATGATTATTTAATGACTAATGAACCACGATAGCGGTTAAGTTGATCAGCAAAGCTATATTCACCTGGCGATAATGCCGGCAGCTGAACATCGACAGGCTCATTAATAGGTAATTCCGTGCTTATTGAAAGCTCATCAAACGCTACCCGGGCTGCTGATGCCGCTGCGTCCTGGCGGAAAAATCGCAGCGTTATCGGCTGCCCCGCCACACCTTCAACCCGGACCGGACTAAAGACACCATCCTTCAACACGATCTCGGCCCCATGCCCCCCACCCGCTATCGTGGTTTGTTTTGCCTGTGACTTATGGGCCCAGAACCACCAGACGATAAAACCGATAACAGCCAGCCCAATCAGGTCGACCAGTAACATTATTCCAACAATACCGTTCATAACTTTCTTCTTTGTTTAAATAGATGACTGCGCCAGTTAATCCGACGTCCGGAACAGCCGCAGACGATTGGCATTACTAACTACTGTCAATGAAGACATTGCCATTGCCGCACCGGCAAACATTGGATTGAGCATCAGGCCAAATACCGGGTAGAGTGCACCTGCAGCCAGCGGTATACCAATTACGTTATAGATAAACGCCCCCCAGAGGTTTTGCCGAATATTTCTCAATGTAGCCCGCGAAATTAACAGGGCATCAACAACCCCATGTAATGAGTCACGCATCAGTGTAATGTCGGCACTGTGGATGGCGATATCCGTCCCCCCGGCAATAGCAAAACCAACATCACTCCGGGCCAGCGCCGGCGCATCATTAATGCCATCGCCGACCATTGCCACCACCTCACCGGACTGCTGCAGTTGTCTGACACAATCGACCTTATGTTGTGGAAGCACCTCAGCGGTAAAACTTTCAATTCCTACCTGAGCCGCAACTGCAGCGGCAGTAGCCTGATGATCACCCGTAACCATCATCACCTTCAGTCCCATATCATGCATTCGCTTTACCGCGACAACAGAATCGGGTTTAAGCGGATCTGCGATCGCTATAATGCCGGCCAGTTGCTCTTTAATAGCGACTAATAATGGTGTCTGGGCCTGTCGCGCCAATGAGTCCATCTGCGCCTCGACAGCACTACAATCAATCCCCCTGGACTGAAACAGGCGCTGATTACCAATAGTGATGAGCTGCCCTTCAACACGGGCACTCACGCCATGCCCACTCATGGATTCAAAATCCTCGAGACCAGGCAGGGGTTGTTGCGCCGTTGCTGTTAGGTAGTCAGCCCCGGTCTCATCCGCACTTTCATCAGAATCGGGCTGGCGATAGGCGGTGACAATGGCCGCCGCTAGCGGATGCTCGGAACCCAGCTCAACAGCAGCTGCCAGTCGCAGTAGCTGACGTTCGTCCCATTGAGCAAGACTCACTACCCTTGTTACCGCTGGCTTACCCCTGGTAATAGTACCGGTCTTGTCTAAAATGACTGTCGTTAATCGACCCGACTGTTCCAGGGCCTGGCCATTACGAATCAACACCCCGTATTCAGCCGCCTTACCCACTCCCACCATGATCGACATTGGTGTCGCCAGACCCAGAGCACAGGGGCAGGCTATTATCAACACTGACATCATTGCCACAATGGCATAACCAGGGTCTGCAGCGGCATGCATCCAGACCAGAAAGGTCAGTATGGCAGCAATCAGTACAACCGGGACAAAGACCGCAGAAACCCTGTCGGCCAACCGCCCAATAGCCGGTTTGGTCGATTGTGCCTGCCTGATCATCTCGACAATCTGCGCCAGCATCGTCGCCTCACCAATGTGACTAACCTTAAACAGGATCATGCCAGAGACAACAATCGTCCCCCCGACCACCTCAGCACCCACCGACTTATTTACAGGTAGCGGCTCGCCGGTCAGCATTGATTCATCAATACTCGCCTGGCCCTCAATAACAACCCCATCAACAGCCAGACGTTCACCCGGACGTACACGCACTGTCTCATCCAGACCAACATCCTCAATAGCCACATCCAGTTCCTGACCATTACGTATTACCCGTGTTGTCCTGGGTTGCAGGCCTAGTAAGCGCTTAATGGCCTCCGATGTCTTGCCTCGCGCCCGTGCCTCCAATGCCGATCCTAAATTGATCAGTGCAATGATAATGACCGTGGCCTCGAAATAGGCATGTTGAGCCAGGGTAGGAAAAAATTCAGGCTGAATCACTACCCCCATCGAATATAGCCAGGCGGTGCCGGTACCAATTGCAATCAGGGTGTCCATATTGGCATTATGGACCCGAAAAGATTTATAGGCGCCAAAATAAAACTGACGACCGGAGTAAACCATGACACCAAAGGTGATCATACCCATGACCAGCCAGAAGATACGCCCTATCGTAGTCGACAGGGCTGGCAAAAGATCGGACATACCCGCAATGAATAGCGGCAGACCCACAGCACCAGCCACCAGCGCGCGCCGCCATAACAAATAATAATGGGCCTGCTCGGCCTGCTCCTTTTCTTGCTCAGCACTGGCAGTGGCCAGCTCAGCCGCCTCATATCCTGCTGCACTGACGGCCAGTTCGAGCTGCTGCGCACTAACAGAACCCAGGACCTGGGCCGTATGCTCAGCAAAATTAACATTCGCCGACACCACCCCCGGTACTGCCCGCAATGCCTTTTCAACACTGGCTACACACCCGGCACAGCTCATCCCTGTAATGGATAACCGAATGGGCGCTGATTCCTGCACCGGACTGGAACTCTGGTCTGGAGTTGAAACTGGATTTAAGTCTTGGTTTGAGCCTGAATTCAAATCCTGATTTAACGCATGCTTTAAATCTGGGCTCGAAACAGGATTCGACTTAAGAGGGGGATTGTCTTTGGGTAACGGCATAATAGTAGATGATAACAAATTCACGCGTTACTATAGCCACCTATCTGGATAATTATTGGAAGCGCCATGAATCTCGAACCTAAAACCCTGGTATCAGGTTTTATTCATCTGACCTCATTACCGGAGATTTATCAGCGCACCTCCAGCCTGCTCCAGCGCGAAGACTATTCCGTCGATGAACTAGGCCGCCTCATCGTCCAGGACCCGGGCCTGTCGGCGCGATTACTGAAGATCGTCAATAGCCCGTTTTATGGTTTTCCTTCCAATGTCGATACGATTTCACGCGCTATTACACTGATTGGTAGCCGTGACCTTAATGATATCCTGCTCGCCACCTCTGTCACCCGACTCTTTCAGGGCATACCCAATGACCTCGTTGATATGGATAGCTTCTGGCGACACAGCATCTACACCGCTGTTGCTGCGCGACAATTATCCTCATACCTCCAAGATGATGCCGGTCGTGAGCGCTGTTTTTTAATTGGATTACTACATGATGTTGGCAGTTTACTAATCTACAATAAACTGCCCGAACTAGCGCGTGAAGCCCTTTTACGTAGTCGTTATAATCATATCGAGATGCGTCAGGCCGAGGTGGAGGTGATTGGATTTGATCATGCCCAGGTCGGAGCCGAGCTGTTACGGGCCTGGCGCTTACCCGCCAACCTGATTACCGCGGTAGAATTTCACCACCACCCGGGACTGGCACCCGATTACGGTCAGTATGCTGAACTGGCCTTCCTGGCGAATGCCCTCGCCAATAGCTCTACAGTTGGCAAGAGCGCCGACGGTAAAATGATGGCCTTAAAAAAAATACCCATTGGCCTACCCGGCCTGTCAGAAAAGGCATTGTTACAGGTACAGGAAGAGACAGAAGAACAATTCGATGCCGCCCTTCAGGCCATGTTACCGTCAGCAAAGTAACGCTTTTAGCTGCTCCATGCGTTGCAGCAGGTGCGGCTGGAAATGGACCAGCCCCTCGAGGATCCCGGCGGCATAATTACCGTTCATCCCCAACAGACCACCCCGGGCCAGATAGACAGAAGCACACTGATGACCCTTTGTTGCCAACACCTCATTCCGGACATCACTATGGGCATTGCATACCAGCACAGTATTTAGGTCACTACAAAGCACCTGTAGATCGTTGCCACTATCACCGGCAAAGACCGTCTGTTCATGGCTAAAACCCGTCTGTTCCATCAGAAAATGTATGCCACCCAGTTTGGTTGCTGATTGCGGCAGGATATCCAGCAGCCCTGTCCCGGCCTTTTCATCGATGCTCCAGACCAGGCTGGCCCTGACTCTAAGGCGCATCAGGCGCTCATTGATCTGCTCCAGTAACTTGCCTGGATCTAAAGCTGGATCGACATAATAACTCAGCTTGTAAAGATTTTGTTTTTCCTGCTCCTGTAGCTGAATGTCGGCCATATTAGCCAGATGGCCACACAGATCGGGCTGCTGGTAACCATTCCAGTCAGGGGCAATACGCTCCTGCCACTCCCGCCAGGAGCGCCACTCACCACCCTCAATTTGATAGATGGTACTGCCCACATCACCAATAGCATAAGCAGGGACAGGTATTGCGTATTCCGTTATGGCCTGTTGTAACAGGTACCGATTACGACCACTAACGTAGGCCAGACAGACCTCCCCCTGACCAACCAGTTGCGTCAGTAGTGGTCGCGCCAGCTCTGACTCGGCCTCGACCCCATTGGGTAACAGAGTTCGATCCAGATCAGTACACAGTAGCAGGCGTTGATTCATCATCGCTTCATTCGATTAGTGTTGTTATTCTGTAATAATGCACACAATTCATGCCGTTGATTTCTGATTGCCCTGACACCAGCGGCTATACAGACCCGTTTATATTCAAAGGCCAGGATATTAATCTGTCGAGGGAAGGTCACCTTAACAACCTTGTCGGCATGCTGAAAGCGCGACCGGGAGTGGGTGTGATGGCAGATCTCAACCGCCCTTAGCATGGCCTGAAAGCCATTATTAAGATCGGCACCCTGCTCCAGTTGCCCCACATCCACAGCCAGCACCAAATCCAGTTCATACTCAGTAAGCAAAGACTTTACAACATCAACCGGGGCATCATCGACATAGGTACCATCAGCCAGCAATTGACCATCTCGACTTAAGGGTGGCAACAGGCCGGGCAAGGCTGCACTGGCATAACATGCCATTGTGGCATCACCACGATCAAAGACCACCCGTGTACCACTGACCAGATCCATCGCCACTGTGGCCACCGGGATCTTTCCCTGCTCCAGACATTTTCCCAATGTCAGCCCACGGATGAGTGCCTGGCCATCCGCCTGGGATTGTTCACCCGCCCCCCAACCGAGAAACATCTCGCGGACCATTTTTTCAGATGCCAGCAAGGCCCGCACTTTTTCCCGCCAGTCGGCCGTCAACGGCCGTGCCGGTTCAGGAAAACTACGGGTATCCATTTGGCATAAGGCCCGATACCAGTCAGTGTTTAGCGCATAGGTAGCGGCAATAATGCCACCCATCGAGACCCCCACAATAGCGTCAGGACAAAGCCCCATGCGGCTTAATGCATGCAACACCCCGACATGTGCCATCCCCCTTACACCACCACCAGCCAGCACCAAACCAAAACGTCCGTTTTGTTTATTCACGCGGTAATCCTGTTAGAGCCAACGGCGGATCAACCAGGCCGATGATTCGGTTATACGACTCAACCACGGCCGTCGCGTCCAGCGATGGCGACAGACACGCTCGGACTGTGACAGGTCGTGGATGAATTGTTGATTCAATGTTTGACATAGAGCCCTATCACGCGTCATCAAATTCAGTTCATAATTGACGAAAAAACTGCGGTAATCAATATTTGCCGTCCCTACCGCAGCCCACTGACCATCGACGAGCACCATTTTGGCATGCAGAACCCGGGGAAGATATTCATAGATCTGCACACCGGCCACCAGCAAACGCTCATAAGAGGCCTGCGCCGCCCACTGGGTTATTTTTACATCTGATTTCCGGGGTAAAAGCAACTGTACAGTTACACCACGTTCAGCAGCCGACATCAGGGCCTGGCGGGTCTTATGATCGGGTACAAAATAAGGCGTTACCAGCATAATCGTATGTCGGGCCTGTCTGAACCCCTGCTGATAGAGCCGACGCATCGCTCGTCGCCCATTGCGACCATAATTAGATATCAACATGTCCCCATCACTCTGCGGGGTGATACATACCCTGTGCTTTTGCCGCCAGAAGGCCTCAAATAGCTGGGCCGACTGGCTAGCCATACTACCAGAGGTACTGATGTGAATATCATGCCAGCGTTGGTCACCAAAAATTGCAGCGGAATTTTCCCTGTGGATATTAAAGCCACCCAGATAGACGACCTCACGGTCAATTACCAGGATTTTGCGGTGATTACGCCGATTGTAGCGCCACGGTTGATGCCAGTCCCAACGATGAAACCAGCGAATCTGGACCCCACCCGCCTCGAGCCGATGGGCAAGATCGCGCGAATGCCAAAACAATGAACCCGCCGCATCAATATGCAGACGCACATCAATACCACGATTTGCCGCTTCAATCATCGAGGCTGCAAAGGCCCGGCCAATTTCATCATCAGCAAAGATATAGGTTTCGAGCAATATGCTTGCTTTGGCCGCATCAATAGCTGCCAGCATCGCGGCATAAAGGTCATCGCCTTCATTAAAAAATTTAAACTTTTCTGGACCTGATGACATCAGTCAATACAATGATTCTATAAGTTAACATTGCTAACCGCGCCAGCATCCAGGCACTATCACCGGCAGACCTGTCACATAGCCCGCCTACACTCGACAGCATAATATATACGAATAATGGTTAGCAGTTTTCCACGCACTATAGCCCCAGCAACCCATGCAAGGCTAATTCCCTGTTGACGGCAAAAGTATTACGTAATAATATTTCGTATTATCGATTATTCGGAAGGGTGCTTAAAGTCACCCGTTCTGCAGCCGACAATGTAATTTCATTACTATCTGTATTAAATGGAATTAATTATTGGTTAGAACAGACGTTACACTCGACGACAAATACTCACAACCAAAAAATTTTTCGTTACCAATAACTATCTCGAGGGGAAAAGATGAAACAGACTAAAAAAACCATATTAGCACTTGCCTGCTCTGCCTGCACCCTGCCGGTGTTTGCCGGCAGCGTCAGCACCGAGTTTACTGACATCCAAATCTCAGGTGGTGCATCCGGCGGTTATGTATACTCCGACAGCGAAATGACACGCCAGAATGACCAGAGCCGCTTAATGGACTTCCTGCTGGGTATTGATGCCAGCACTAAAGATGGTCGGGCCGCGATCAGCGCTGGCATCGGCATCCTGCCAGCCTTTGCCCTGATGGATGAGGGTGTTGATGAGACGGGCAACGGTGCCGAGGTCCAGTACGCTGAGGTCATCATTAACCCTATGGACTACTGGTCGCTGGAACTGGGCCGTATGCCATCCAATGTCGGCTTCGAAGACACCATTATGTATAACAATGCCAATGTCATGGAGTCAGTACAGGCAATTACCCAGCCAGGCTTTTTCAACGCCGCCCGCCTGAATTATGGTACTGACGACTTTAACGTCTATGTCGAACAGGGTGATGAAGAATATGTGGCGCCCAGTGGGGCAGCCGGCAGTCAGTCCTGGTCTGTTGGCGCGATGGGTACAGCAGCAGGCGTAGAATATGTCGTGGGTTACCATAACTACACCAGTCTGCGTAGTCTGTTTGACCTGATCGTTACTGGCAGTGTTGGCGACATGGAGATCACCTTTGCCTATGACCAGTTACAGCTGGAAGATGCAGCACTGGCCAGTGCGACAGACACCGATCATGCCGAGAGTATCGCCCTTTATATGTCGGGCCTGAGCGTGGGTGGCATAGATATGCCAATGCGCCTAGAGGCCTTTGATGACCATGGCAATGGGCTGTACGGAAACAGTAATGGCGGTGCCGGCAAGGGTAATTCCTTCACCATCACCCCAACCTGGAATATCTCGGAGAATGCCTTTCTGCGTTCAGATATCTCCTATCTGCAGACCGATAACTCGATCTTCACAGATAGCAACGGTGGTCTGACCGACAACCGCTTTGGTATCGCAGTACAGGCCGGTTATCGTTTATAAAACATAGCTGACAAAAATCAATAAAAAAGGCAGCCATAGGCTGCCTTTTTTATTGATCAAGCCAAAGTCACTACCGAGAAATTTAACTTTATAGCATTTATTCTGATGACTCACTGGACACGTTAGGCGACTGCGCCATTAACGTCGGCCCTTCGGTCAGGACAAAATCATGAAAGGCCTGGGCCACCGGAGACAGGCGCTTGCCCTTGCGATAGACAATAAACCACTGCCGCATAATCGGGAAAGACTCTGCATCAAGTATCACAAGCTTGCCCGTCTCCAGTTCTGAGGCCAGGGTATGGCTGGAGACGATTCCTAACCCCAGGCCGGCTTGCACAGCCTGTTGTACAGCCTCATTACTGCGCATCTCCATACCCGTCGTTAACTGGATCTGGTGTTTGGCAAAATAACGCTCCATCGCAATCCGGGTACCGGACTCCTGCTCGCGGACAACAAAGGCCTCATCCTTAAGATCATCGAGGGGGATCTTGGACTTGCCGCTCAGGGGGTGTGTGGGTGCGGCGATGATCACCAGCGGGTTATCCAGAAAGGCCTCAGCAACCAGGTCGAGATGATCTGGGGGTCGCCCCATAATGACCAGGTCAACCTCATTCTGCTCCAGCTGCCTGAGTAGACCCTCTCGGTTAGTGACATCAAGACTAACCGTTAGATTAGTAACCCTGTTACTGAATGTAGCCAGCAGGCGTGAACAGAAATAATTGGCCGTACTGGCAACGGCAATGCGTAAATGACCACCCTGCAAACCTTTTAACTGTTCAAAGAAACTTTCAGCCTCGGATAGTTGTTGCGAGATGGCGCGACTGGTACGATAAAGCTCCTGCCCAGCCTCGGTGAGGAATATTTTTTTACCCAGCTTTTCAAATACCGGCAGACCAATATTTTCTTCAAGCTGGGAGATCTGCATAGATACAGCGGGTTGCGATAGATGCAGGGCTTCAGCGGCACGGGTAAAGCTCAAGTAGCGTACCACAGATTCGAAGACCTTTAACTGGCGAAAAGTGAGATGCATAAGGAAAACCTTAGCACATCAATAAAAACAATAATAATCTATATATAAATCAGAACTGCTGGGCCAGTGAGTGCCAACAGCATCAATCTCGAGCCAATCACCATCAAGAGGTTAGCGACACGAAGAGCTGGGGCAATTTCTCCGGTAGCCGCTCAATCTTGTCAATAATACTGTATTGCCGGCCAAAGATATCACCAACATAATCATCCGCTTTTGCATCCAGACTGATGCAGTAGGTAAAGATACCCTCTCTATCCAGTTCGTTCACGGCCTGCTTCGCATCCTCAATCAGCATCCGCTCATCCTTCGAGTCGATATCAGCAGGCTCACCATCGGTCAGGATCAGCATCAATTTTTTATCAGCCGGCTGGGTCTTGAGAAAATGCCCGGCATGACGCATTGCTGCCCCCATGCGCGTTGAATAGGCCGCATCCATTGCTGCCAGACGTCC
The DNA here is from genome assembly GCA_964650235.1 of uncultured Gammaproteobacteria bacterium. GTDB lineage: Bacteria > Pseudomonadota > Gammaproteobacteria > SZUA-140 > SZUA-140 > CAZYTT01. The sequence goes on from CAZYTT010000006.1 coordinate 24,220, forward strand.
CTTCACTTGATCATCAAATTTTTCACTAAAGCCCTTGAAGTGGAGAAAGCGGACATCATGACGGGTATTGGAGTGAAATCCGGAAATAGCAAACGGGTCGCCCAGGTGATCCACGGCCCAGGCCAGTAGTGACACGGCCTCCTGCGACAACTCCAGAATTGTCTGTCCCGTGTCAGGTACCTTTTCACTCAAAGATTCAGACAGATCCAACAACAGGGTCACGGCGATATTTCGGCCATCAGTGCGATGACTCATATTGATGCGCGAATCCGGTGAAGAACCGCTCTTATAATCAATTAATGACCGCAGCGCTACATCCAGATCAAGCTCCGATCCCTCTTCCTGATAGCGAACACGGACCTTTTCCTGGGGCTTGATCAGATCAAGAATACGCTTCATCCGCTTGGCCAAGGCACTATGCTTCTCCAGAAGGTTATCAATCTTGCCGGCATTCCCACCCGGATGCAGCACTTCATAGACACTCACCCAGTCGGGCCGATAACGCTGAGTGGTATAATCCCATTCATCATAGTGGCGCGGTGGGAGTGAATGGAGCTCCTCTTCGGCCTTCTTCTTGTTGTCGAGATGTTCAAACATCTCATCTTCATCACTGTTTTCGATATAGATCCACAAATGCCTATTATCATCCCGGTAATCCACCTCAGTATCCTGAAAATAGACCTTGGGCGACAGATCCTGCTGGCGACGCATACGGGCAATAAATAACAGCCCCAGGCTGGCCATATCCGGACTAGTGCTTTCACCCTCGGCCATTGTAGCCAGAAAACGATCAGCAAATTCACGGATATCCGTGTTGTTAAATTGATATGCTGGATCCATGATGGCGCGAGACACCATCGCCAGCATGATGCGGATACCCGATGCCTGTTTATCTTCCAACAACGATTCATCAGGGATCGGGTGCAGGGCCAGGAAGACAGAACGGAGCCCGGGGTAACGCTGCATGGCCAGATAATCGACCCGGCAATCTTCAAAAATCTCTACACCCAGTCGCTGAAAGGGACTCCAGTTATCGACAATCATCTTGGTACTCCAGCGCCGGTGGGCGGCCATATGCGCCAGGGTCGCTCGATATCGGTCAATACCCGTTACAGTGCCGAGATCATCATACACATCGGGGATACGAATACCCATCGGATCATAGTAGGGCATTGGTTTCCGTAATTCGGAAAAGGCCAGCGAATACGGGACCAGGTGATCATGATCACGCCACAGGCCACGCAGATAGAGGTCTAGCTGACGTTCATGATCTATAAACAGGGTGCCATGACGCTCGCGCTGCAGCACTGCTACCGCGTCAGCAGATTGCAGTGAAAAATAATCAATCTGGCGCTCGGGGTGATCGTTATAATAGCGCACCCCATATTCAATCCATTTCTTTAAGCCCTCCAGCGGCACCAGTTTGAGAATACGTGGCGCCTGTTTCAGCAGGTCAGCCAGCCCCGGACTCTGAAATGTCGTATGATGACCATGCACTGACCCTGAGGTCTGGTTCATCATATCGCGGATAATATCAACGTATTGCCTGAACAGATCATTGGTATACAGCAGACGCGCTACAGCCCCACTGGTCTGCAGAAAAGGCACGATGGACTTAAAATTGGTGTGAGTAGACATGTAGTGCGCAAATTCACGCAACTCGACCAGCGCTACCTCACCCAGGACACTGGCAACGCCGGGGGCCTCTTCCAGGTAGACCAACAGGGGTTCGGCGCCACGCCCCATCTTACCGATATATCGGGCATTTTCGATATAGGCATCCAGACCGTCAGCACTCAATAGTGCCCCGGCCTCTTTCATACATTCGTCAAAGACAGCATCTGCCTGGGCAAATCGGCAATCGAGCATCGCCCAGTAGTGAGCAATGTCCTCACTGCGTTCTGTATTTTCTACCTTAGACATCACCACCCCACATGCTAGCAACCAGATCTGTTAACAGGATCTGCAGCATCAGCGCTTAACCAAAGGTGGCATCAATAGCATGATCCAGGGTATCGCGAATATCGGCATCATCGGTAATGGGACGTACCAGTGCCATGCGACAGGCTGACTGTGGATCGACACCGCCCTTAATCAGGGTTGCCGCATAGACCAGCAGTCGGGTCGATATGCCTTCATCCAGGCCATGCCCCTTCAGGGCACGGGCGGCCTGACCGATCTTGACCAGATTGGCTGACAGATCAACGGCAATATCTGTCTCCTTGGCCAGAATAGTGGCCTCAATTGACTCGTCAGGATAATCAAACTCAAACCCGGTAAAGCGCTGCTTGGTCGACTGTTTCAGGTCTTTCATCAGACTCTGGTAGCCGGGATTATAAGAGATAACAAGCTGGAAATCGGGGTGGGCCTCTATCAGTTCACCCTTCTTGTCGAGCGGTAGCGTACGACGATGATCCGTCAATGGGTGGATAACTACCGTGGTATCCTGGCGCGCCTCAACAACCTCATCCAGGTAACAGATTGCCCCAATACGGGCAGCCGTCGTCAAGGGACCGTCCAGCCAACGCGTACCATTGGCATCGAGCAGATATCTTCCAACCAGATCAGAGGCCGTCATGTCTTCATTACAGGCCACTGTAATCAATGGCTTGCCGAGCTTCCAGGCCATATATTCAATAAAACGCGACTTCCCGCAGCCTGTAGGACCCTTGACCATAACCGGCAACCGTGCGTTATAGGCCGCCTCATAGAGCGACACTTCATTGGCCTGAGCCTGATAAAAGGGCTCCTGCTTGATTTTGTACTGATCCTTATCGGTCATCATCCCCTCCGATTCATATTCTGTGGCGTTTAACTATCCACATTCAAGCAAAGAAAATCGCCTAGACTACTCTAAAAATAATTTTTTTCTATCGACCTGAATAAAGGCCCCCACTGCGGTGGAGGCCTTTGTCTGGTACAAACATTAAACTCAACGTTCGACTTATTTGTGAACACCCAGTTTTTCACGCCAGTTTGGATATAGCTTGTCAGCATCACCTGGGAAGGACTCGAAGGCGCGAGCGAATTCTGGGTGAGTCTTGGCGTATTCGATCGGATCGGTACCTGACTTCCAGCACTCGTAGGCCTGACCTAATGAAGTACCACCAGCGGCAGGACTATCGATGTGACCGAAAGAACCACCACCACAGGTATTAATCAGGTTACCGTGACCCAGATTCTCGAAAAATCCTGGCAGACGCAGGGCATTCATACCACCTGAGATGATTGGGCAGGTTGGCTTCATACCATACCACTTCTGATAGAAGTAATGCCCCTGGCACTCATCGCGCTCCAACATGTAAGCCAGAACAGTTTCTTTGCCATGACCTTCCATCTTGCCGTAACCCATTGTGCCTACGTGAATACCTGACGCACCCTGGAGACGTGCCAACTTCATGTAACACAGTGGATCCATTCCCATAGGTGACTTGTAAGAAGTCAGGGCCCCATGACCGGCACGGTGGAAGTGAAGGAAGGTATCTGGGAATGCACGACGAGCAGTTGTAACACCTGCTGGACCGGTAACAAAACCGTCAATCAGGAAAGCCACGTGTTTTTCGTTACCATACTTGGCGAATTCGCCCAGGATATACTCACCACGTTTGATCATCTCGCCGTGGAAATCAGCTGTTGCATTTGCAGAGAATAATTTTGGCTGACCTGTCTCCTGCTGAGCACGGTCCATAGTCTCAGCCACCTTAGGAATAACAACTTCCATTGGACAGAAAGGCTGGTTGGCCTGTGGCTCATCATTCTTGATGAAATCACCACCCAGCCAGAAGTCATAACAGGCCTTGGCAAAGGGCTCGGGGCGCAGACCCAGCTTAGGCTTAATGATAGTACCGGCAATATAACCACCATCGACTTCAGGACGTCCCAGCACTTTCCATAAATCGGCAATACCGGTACTTGGTCCGTCAAACTTGTTAACCATGACCTCTGGCACCAGAAAGTCGAGCATACGCAGACCTTCATGATCACCCATACCCTGGTTGTTACCCAGAATCAGGGACCACATATGAGATACATTGAAATGACCATCGAGCAGGTTTGGGTCAAATAGCGGCACAGGATAGGCGACCTTCATTAAACCACCGCCCTTAACAGGATGGTCACCAAAGGCCGTCTCATCGATTTCATATACCAGCGCGTCAACACCACGAGTAAAGTCATCAGTAGTCGATACTTCTACGTTTGTGCCGGTAGAAGATTCGGCTGCAATATGTGCCGCCACTTCTAGAAAGCCATAGCCTTCAGCAGGTATCATTTTATAGGCAACCAAAAAATGCTGGCCGCCCGCAATCAGGTCTTCTTCTTTCAGACTTAAATCTGCATAACGATTGGATTGATCCATTCTTTTTCCTCTCTCTCTTAAGACGTTGTAGTTTTACAGCGCATTCAGTATTACCCAGGGTATTAGGCCCTGTAATTCTGTCCCGAAACTATAGCCTCATTTTTGTATAAAGTTAAATTAAAATTCCTGATCCCAACCATAAGTAAACACTTATCTTTATTTGAGGTATTATAATCTTCTGCGCGTCCCGCTACTCCAGATCCCTTATTCTGCCTGCAATTCAGTTACCTGCCCGTCAATCATGCTGTACAATGACCCCCTTTGACTCGATCAAGGGCAATAATGGGTGCACAGGCTAATAAGGATTCTCAGGAACCGATTAAAACCGTCCACTGGGGTGGCACAGCTATCACCATACTCGGCACCGCCCATGTATCAAAGGCCAGTGCCGACATGGTTAAAACCCTCCTCGATACCGGCGAATATGATGCGGTCGCGATTGAATTATGCCCCAGCCGGCATAATGCCATGGTCAACCCTGATGCTCTGGCCAAGATGGACCTCTTTGAAATAATCAAACAGGGCAAGGCCGCAATGGTAGCTGCCAACCTGGCTCTGGGGGCCTATCAACAACGAATGGCAGAACAACTCGGGATTGAACCAGGTGCCGAGATGCGCGCTGCGCTGAATACGGCCAGTGAACACCACATCCCCGTCCTGTTAATAGATCGAGAGATCAGCATCACCTTAAAACGTATATATAGGAATGTAAGCTGGTGGAAACGCCTCAACCTCTTCTCCGGTCTCATCGCGAGCCTGCTAACACGACAACAGGTCAGTGAGGAAGAGATAGAGCGTCTGAAGGAAGGCGATCTACTGGAATCTGCCTTTACGCAGTTTGCTGAACAGGCCGAAGAGCTCTATGAACCACTCATCAATGAACGTGACCATTATATGGCAGCACGGATAGAACAAGAGGTCGTCAAGAGCCAGCCTAAACACATACTGGCTGTCGTCGGTGCCGGCCATATGCGCGGCATGCTCAAGTATATTGAAACTATTGACAAGGGCAGCAATCCGGAGGCCACCATTGACAGGCTGGATACCATGCCAAGACCAAGCCTGATACCCAAATTAATACCCTGGATAATCGTGAGCCTGGTCGTTATCGGATTTGCTATAGGCTTTTCCCGTAATTCTGATCTTGGCTGGAACCTGGTCATTAACTGGGTTGTGATTAATGGCAGCCTTGCCGCTTTCGGCGCCCTGCTCGCCGCTGCCCACCCATTAACCATTCTGGCCGCATTTATCGCCGCGCCGATTACTTCTCTTAACCCTACAATTGGGGCGGGTATGGTAACTGCCGCCATTGAAATATATTTTCGGCGCCCAAAAGTAGAAGACTTTTCGCACTTACGCAAAGATACCAGCTCAATAAAAGGGTGGTGGCGAAATCAGGTCTCACGGACATTGCTGGTCTTTATATTTAGCACGCTGGGGTCAGGGGTAGGTACTTATCTGGCTGGAGCCATGATACTTGAACAATTGACCTAGCTGGGACCTGCCCACTGCCATGGGATTCAATGACTAACAACTGGATGTTGCATTCCTGACAGTCTAACTCGAAAGACTAGAAAGCACATGTAACATCCATGTCACATATAACCGGCCGTCATAGCAGCCAACAATTTGTTGCAACATTAGAAAGACAACTCCTCTTTATCTTTCTAGTGTCACGTAGTCATCCCGGACCAAACTTCTTCCCTGAGAATACCGGGCTATTATTATTGAATCCCGGGCATTACTCTTCCCTGTTCATTACACCCACCTCCAGTATGTGGGTAAACTGCAACAAATAAAGTAACATCCCATGCGACATCATTCGTTATTGCTATTTTCGACCGATTCTGCAGATCCTTAAGGATTTTTTAAGTTATTTAATAATCTATTTAATCACAAGGGGAAGAAAGCATACTAAAATAGACCTATACTGATGGA
>CAZYTT010000006.1:30614-35173 GCA_964650235.1 uncultured Gammaproteobacteria bacterium
TTGACCTACTGGAATTTAATTAACGGAGTATATAGCATCATCAATCAATCCTTCATTGCCATTATTTTATGCCTGATTACTCTCACAGCCCGAGCCAGCTGCGACGAGCCAGCTGTTCGAGGCATCATCTGGATTGGCTGCGATAAACAGGGTCTCGATCTACAGGGGGTTGACCTGCGTGACGCCATATTATCAAAGACTAACTTTAGCGGAGCCAATCTCAGCCATGCCCGGCTAGAAAGCGCGGACCTGAATTTCGCCCGTTTAACCGACGCCAGAATGGACTATATTCGTTTAAACCATGCCAGAATGACCAGCACAAACCTTGATAATAGTGATTTAAATCATGCCAGCCTGATTGGTGTGAGCATGGACAGGGCATCACTCGTCAATACCAATCTATCTTTTGCCAATATCAGCAAGGCCTCGCTTTATCAGGCCAACCTGTCCAACGCCAATCTTACTAATAGCATTATTGTCGACAGCAGCCTTAGTCAGTCCATTTTAACCCATGCCATTCTAAAGAATAGCGATCTCAGCAGGTCATCACTGATTAATGCCAACCTTGAAAATGCCCAAGCGACTGCGGCCAGACTGGTTGACACAAACCTGGAAGGTGCCAGCCTCTCTGGCACCAATCTCAGTCATTCAGACCTGTCCCATGCCAGACTGGTAGATAGCGACATTAATTTCGCCAAGACTGAGGCCACAATTTTTGATAAGGCCCAATGGATAGATTACCGCCGCTGCAGCAGCAACTCCATTGGCGAATGTCGATAATACTTGCGCGCCCCGCCTGACCGTTACCATTTTAAACAATTATGCCCATTCAGGGGAAATTGGAACTGAGTCTTTGTCCTCCATTTTCACTACCATCCATGCCAATTCTACAGGCCTTGTGCTCGCCAACCTATATTTTTACAGCAATTATTCAGATGGTCGATAACAGGAGCAATAATACTAACTTTAATTTTTTTATCGCAAATGCCAAGCAATAATAGCAGCCATATCACATCTGACAGAGAAAAAAAGCAACAACGTAAATTCAAGCGTTATGCTGTCAATCTCAATGGTGTATGCCATATGGATGGCGGGGTAGTAATAGCCTGCGAGATTAAAGATGTCTGCCTAAGCGGCATGTATATAGTTTTAAAACAGCCACTTAGCAACACCACTAAACAGCCAGAACCCGGCGAGACAATTATACTGGATTGCCTGTTACCTAACGCCGACACTGTTCAGACGCTCAAAATCAGTGCACAGATTGTACGTTATTATGACAAGGGGGTAGGCATAGTTTTCAGAAACCCTAACCCTGGCGTCCTAAATGCATTAAACCGGTTTATCCAGTCCGTAGCCTCCACTCCACATTCGCCCCAGGGTCCTGTGGTAAAACAGGCACTTACGGATAACAATATTATTCAGATTAACAACCAGTGCCATGCACTAATCGTAAACTACGCTGAAAAATTGCTAGTCAGCGTTATTAAATCAATCAATGAATCGGCCGTTATCGCCGCCAGAGATGCCGGTAGTAATACTGAACAGACAAGGTACTTTGATACCATCAATCTCATAAACAAAAATAACAATAGTCTGATTTCTACCGTTACTGATCACATCCGCAACAGCCTACTCAACCACAAAGATAGCAATACCACTACTCCAGGCTATAGTGACAGCACTCATGAACTCAGCATTATGGATGAGACCAACTTTGAACTATGGCTATCTACCAAGAATATTATCAACCAGACTAAAACTGAACACACCAATTGCATCAAGGATCTAGCTGCCTACCTAAGCACTTTATTCGATGAACGAATCACTATTGAAAACAACCCATATGGACCGGAATTATTTGTCCTCGCATACAACGAGGCCTTAAACACTCTCGACCTTGAACACGACATGATTCTGTTTTGCAACACCGTCTTTAGTCATGTTTTAAGCGACTCATACCCGAGATTATGTAATGCTGTTACAGAACTACTGATTAATAACAGCATCCATTCGACAGCCCGAATCAAACAGCCAATCGCCCCTCAAGCAGCTCAACCTGAGAAACCAGATAGCCCCATTGAGCCAGACATCATTAACAAGCCGACCCAACCCGCGCAAGCTAAATATAATGCCGAAAAACCACCAGCCTCCGCTGCTGAAAGTATTTCAGCTGCCGAAACGACCAGGCAAGGTACCAATGGCTCAGATCTCAATATCTATGGCCTTGTCCAGGAGTTACAGCGTATAAAACGCCAGATTAATCCACCCAAAACAGGCATAGAAAATTGTTCGCCGACCGGCAATAGCGTTAATCCAGACTCAGCCAGTAACGCCCTTGAATATAGCACTGATGAATTAATCCAGGCGTTATCAAGTATTAACTTGAAGGAAAATAACCATAACAACAGTATTAACGAAAATATTAACCTTCAGGCGCTGACCTTATCCGCATTAAACAACAAAGGTGCGGCAACACATAAACAGATAGGTCTAAAGGATTCTACGGTAATGAATGTTACCTCCAGTCTGTTTGAGTCCTTATTAAAAGACATGCTGGTCACAGAAAGTGTTAGAAAATGGATACATAAACTCGAAATCCCCATACTTAAATTAGCCCTGAAAGATGAGTCTATTTTCGTCAACAAGGATCATGTTGCCCGCCAAGTACTCAATAAGGTTTCATTACTTGAGGGCTATACTAGCGACAGCACACCCGGCTCGCAAAGTGCTGTCTGCAAAAAAGTAGATAAACTTCTCAACCGTATTACTGAAAATATTGAATCTGACCCGAATATCTTTGATCAGGCATTAACTGAAGTCGATTCATTAATAAAGATTCAAAATTCGGCCTATCGTGACAATGTGCTAGATGTTATCAACACTTGTAACAACGAATTTAATGCCAACCCCGACAATCAGACCAGGGCCCCCGTCAACCAGAATGTAAATCAATGGCAGCCATGGCATAAACAGGCGAGTCGATTAAAATCAGGTGACTGGTTATATTTTAGTCACCCCGACAATACCAGCGAACGCCTAAGACTTGCTTGGATTGCCCCCCCCCGAGATGAATTTGTCTTTGTTAACCTCAAGGGTATCAAGACCTGCAGTCTTGGCTTTGACCAACTCGCACTTCGACTTCGCGATAGCACCATTATAGCGCTTGATGCTGGCGACGATCCGGCGCTTGATCGCGCCCAGCACTCCATGCTGGACAAAATGCATAAACAACTTATTTATGATTCAACTCATGACCCACTGACTGGTTTAATTAATCGAATGGAATTCGAACGCATCCTAGATAGCCACATCAAAAACCAGGACAATGCCGCAACCAAAGACACGCTTTGTTATATTGACATTGCTCAATTCGGCATTATCAATAGTACTTATGGTTATGAGGCAGGTGACAAACTGCTTGTCGATATCACTGAATTATTATTACGCTCACTGAATGGCAAGGGTACTCTTGCACGCGCCAACGGTGGGGCTTACACACTATTGCTGACTAAAAGGACCGCTACCGAGGCCAGGAATATTATCAGTCAACAAATTGATCTGATCAGGGATTTTCGTTTTTCCTGGGACAATAAAGATTTATCAATAAGCCTTAATATTGGCATGATCCCCATTACTGATTTTGAAGGCATTGCCTCTGACCTGATCCGATCAGCAGAGAAATGCTGCCATACCTCCAAGGAATCAGGAGAAAATACGATACACGTCTTTCAACGTGCCGTTGGCGCAGAGAACTTGCATAACAATATCATTCAATATGTATTAGAGATGGAAGAAACCATCGCCAATCATAATGTTGAATTACTTTGTCAACGCATCGCGCCCACCAGCACAGCCCCTGAAACAAAGCCACATCATTCCGAGATCATCATCCGGGTTCGGGATGATGCCGGGAATATGTTACCTACCCAGGACTTTATACTGGCAGCAGAACATCATCATCGCATTACCACGCTGGATCGATGGGTCATTGCCTCCACCATAAATTGGATGGAGGAAAACAAGGAAAAAATGGCTGACATTGGTGGCTTTGCCATCAACCTCTCTGGCCGATCACTAAATGAGCCTTCATTTCTCCAATATGTACTTGATATTGTCAAGCATGCAGAAATCCCATCAGAATGGATCTGCTTTGAAATTACCGAAACTACCGATATAAACAGTCTGTCTGATACCTCTGAATTTATTACGCGCATCAAGGAGACCGGTTGTCATTTCTCGCTTGATGATTTTAGTAGCGGTCTGTCCTCATATACCTATCTAAAAAATCTACCTGTTGATTATCTTAAAATTGATGGTTCATTTGTTAAAAATATGCACGAAAACCCAGAGGATTATGCGGTTGTTAAGTCGATATCAGACATTGGCCATTTCATGGGGAAAAAAGTGATCGCCGAGTTTGTCGAAAATGAATCCATTATGGAAAAACTTCGTGAAATTGGCGTTGACTTTGCCCAGGGCTATCTGATTCAAAAACCTGTACCACTGTTAGATCAATAGACCAAGAATGCTAATCGTACCTGAGCAGAATAATATTA
>CAZYTT010000007.1:0-24098 GCA_964650235.1 uncultured Gammaproteobacteria bacterium
GACCAGCCCCAACGAATCAAATATAAAAAGCTGGCATAACCCACTTTAGGCAGGGTATGGCTGCAACTAGTCATCTTTTCTGTCGGCCCCAGCAATCAGACCTGAAAATTAACTGGTGTACTTGAACACCTAGATATAACCCAGGTGTTCAAGCGCCCCAGCTGAAATTTTTTCTACCTCTAATTTCAATTCACCTGAGACAACCCCCTCTCCCATCGACGTGCTACCAGCGCGAAAAAAGGCCTTATATTTAGAGCTCTCTGCCATTGCATCGAGGCTGCTTTTTTTAACCACATCGTCGATTAATGAGTTATTTGCCGCGACCCCTAAAAATTCAAATAGGCGCTGCAGGGTCTGGCTTTTATTATTCTTCAAATCTTCATAGCGTAGATGTATAACCTGAGGATTTTTTGAACTGAAATTTTTATAACCCTGGACGGTCTTTTCAAATAACTGGGCATAAAACTTTAACCAGCCCTCAAACCCACCATGACGTGTCATTATTTCGATATGTTGTGGGTTTTTTTCTTCTTCAGCCAGTCTGGAATTATGATGCCATGCTGAAATTGCCGCATCGACAGGATGTCTGAAGATAACAATCAATCGGGGTTGATCAAAGAGATCGCTATAAAACTCCAGGTTGTTAACAATAGCATTATCATTGGCGCCAACAATTTTTTTATCCGCCGTATTTTCAATAATTAATTGTTCAACAGTACATCGAAATATTTTATTTTTAACCTCGCCGGAGAATGGCATCACCCCCTGACCACCCGTTCGCGCATCAATCAGCTCCAGCAGACCCTGATATTGATCAAGCAGGACACTGAGATTTTTTGCCAGAGCGCTGAAACTGTGTTCAGACGGACAATAAATTTCAGCATGAAGGTTGAGCGTCCGTTGCAAAAAGGTCGTCCCGGATTTGGGCAACCCAGTACAAAAAAAGAGTGATTTATTCATATTTTTCTATCCTTAGTCACTGACTACCACTGACAATGACCTCAGCATCTACATATCTCTAGCTGGAAAATTCATTAAAAGGTATAGGCCATCAGTAGCGCATCTTCTTTCCCTTTCGGTGCAGGATAATAGTTAGGCCTCAGGCCAATCTCGTTAAATCCTAATTGTTGATACATATGAATAGCGACCTTATTTGACTGCCGGACCTCTAATAACATGGTTTCCACCGATGCATTCCGCGCCTCATCCATGAGATACGATAATAACAGGCGACCGATCCCCTGCTGGCGTAACTCAGGTCTCACACAGATATTAAGGATATGAGACTCACCTGCTGCAATCGAGCTAATTCCATAGGCCTCAATCTCTCTATCCCGCTCCAGCACTCGACAGCAGTATCCCACCCGCAAACAATCCCTGAAGATACCCTCAGTCCAGGGAAACGCATAGGCCTGTTGTTCTATAGCAATGACAGTGGGAATATCCTCCTCTGTCATCATACGAAAGAATGTTGTATCTCGTTTTTGTACCACAAACTTGTTCTATTTAAGGTCACCAGAAGCCGCAACATTCTCAACTACCTGCTTAGCCAGCCGCAAATCCTGCCATGCCTGTTGCTTATGGGTCGGTGACTGCAACAGATAAGCGGGGTGGTAGCTTACTACCAACGGCAAAGATTCATTGCCTGATGGCGCTAAATGATAGCTATGGATCTTGCCCCGCAATGTGCCAACAGGCGTATCAGAGTCCAGCAGACTCTGAGCTGCAACATGACCTAGGGCCAGAATTATGCGTGGTTTTATCAGTGTTATCTGGCGCTGTAGAAATCCGCGGCAATTGCTGACTTCATCAGACTGAGGATCACGATTATTGGGTGGCCGACACTTTATAATATTAGTGATATAGACCTGCTGTCGCTTTAACCCTACAGCCAGTAACATTTCATTGAGCAACTTACCAGCCTGACCAATAAAGGGCTCACCCTGAAGGTCTTCATCTACTCCCGGGGCCTCACCAATTATCATCCACTCGGCCCGTTGATTACCGACACCAAAGACAGTCTGTGTCCGATGCTGACACAATTGTCGACAATCCATACATTGGGCTACTTCTTTAGCTAAGCACTGCCATTGATCAACTACTGATTTGCCCTGTTCCTGTTTTATTGGAGCCTGTATTAAACCCTCTTCAGACTTATCGACGTCGACATTTTCCTGTTGAGTAGATACAGCAGAGATCTCAGACGAAGAGACAGCCGCTGGAATTGACGACTGTCGCTTAGACCAGACCTGGATGCCCATTGCATCCAGGTACTGTTGTTGTCGTTCAGTTACTGCCATACCATTTCTCTTGAGGCCTGCATACTGTTGCTCCGTGCGGTGCTAGCATTTATACCTGCGGATGTGCTTTGCCAGTATTCGCCATCAGTTTATTTAGCGCATTAATATAGGCCTTGGCCGATGCAATAACGATATCTGTATCAGCACCCTGGCCATTGACGACCTTGCCTTTACGCTCAAGCCGCACACCAACCTCACCCTGGGAGTCAGTACCACTGGTAATACTGTTAACTGAATATAATAAAAGGCAACTTTCACTATTAACGCGTTGTTCAATAGCCTTAAAGACAGCATCAACTGGTCCACTCCCAACGGAGTTACCCTTCACCTCCTGCCCATTCATGGTTAATACTACGTCAGCCTGGGGCTTTTCACCGGTCTCCGAACACACCCGCAAAGAGACGAGTTTAAGACATTCATTTTCTGTCGTCACACTGGCATCAATGACGAGGGACTGAAGGTCATCATCATAGATTTCATGTTTCTTATCCGCCAGGATCTTAAAGCGAGCAAAGGCCTCGTTCAACTCTTCTTCTGAGGAAAAATGAATGCCTAATTCATCCAGCCGAGTACGAAAGGCATTGCGACCGGAATGTTTGCCCATCACCATACGATTAGCTGTCCAGCCAACGTCTTCAGCCCGCATGATCTCATAGGTTTCACGATTTTTAAGCACACCGTCCTGATGAATACCTGATTCATGAGCAAAGGCATTGGCACCGACAATAGCCTTATTAGGTTGCACAGCAAAGCCTGTCACACTGGAGACCAGACGACTACCGTTCACAATCTGGGTGGTATCCAGCGTCGTATCACAGGCAAATACATCCTGACGTGTACGTACAGCCATAACAACTTCCTCGAGCGAGGCATTACCGGCTCGCTCACCCAGACCGTTAATGGTGCATTCCACCTGCCGTGCCCCATTGAGAACAGCGGACAGCGAATTGGCCACAGCCAGCCCCAGGTCATTATGACAATGAACAGAGAACACGGCCTGATCTGCATTGGGGATTCGCTCAATCAGTGAGTGAATTAACTGACCAAATTGCATCGGAATGTTATAACCAACGGTATCTGGGATATTGATCGTCCGGGCACCGGCCTTGATCACAGCCTCGATAACCTGGCACAGGAAGTCCAGCTCAGAACGTCCTGCATCTTCGGGAGAAAACTCGACATTATCAGTAAATTTTCGCGCCCGTTTAACCGCAGCTACGGCCTGATCAAGCACCTGTTCCGGTGACATGCGGAGCTTCATTTGCATATGGATAGGCGATGTAGCAATAAAGGTGTGGATACGCCCGGAATTGGCATCCTTCAGTGCCTCCCCGGCCCGATCAATATCCTTATCCAGGGCCCGCGCCAGACCACAGACTGTACTGTCCTTAATCTCCCGTGCAACAGCCTGTACTGACTCAAAATCACCCGGACTGGCTATAGGGAACCCAGCCTCAATGACATCTACTTTCATCCGCTCCAGCGCACGGGCAATCCGTAACTTTTCCTCCCGGGTCATCGAGGCCCCGGGAGATTGCTCTCCATCACGCAATGTAGTATCAAAAATAATCAGTTTTTCTTTGGTATTCATATGCTTCTCCATCGAGACGCCAGTTTAACCGACATCCAGGTAAAGACAAAGATAACGACCGGTGTTAAACCGAGTCCGCACTAATAGCTAATTGTTGGAGGGGGTATCAGGCTGCCAGCGGCAGCAGTCGTAGTGACAGGAGTAGATCTGAATAGATAGCAGCCGCCCTCGCACCATAGGCACGTGCAGCAGTATTGCTTGACTTAATTTTGCTATTCATGTGTTCGACTATATATCAAATTAATAGTAACTGCCAAGACCTGATTACGATATAAATAGTCTATCGGCCCACCCAGCAAGATTATAAACAAATAAAACAATCTCATTGGTTTACGATGGTGCAAATTTACCCTGAGCTGAACACCTGCATGCCCATTGTTAGTGCATGGAATCTGAAGTCGGGCTAAAACGGGAAAATCTGAACCAGTTTAGCCCTGTTCTGGAATTGGTACGGTAGTTGCTGAAGGTGCTATAGGGACAATAATTCCAGCCCGGAATATCTCAATCAATTTTTGATACCAAACAACTATTTAAAACAGGATCAGTTCATGACAGACCAGCATCAAGTCATCACCTTTATTCTCGCCGGTGGCATCGGGTCACGATTATCACCCCTGACCAGCGACCGGACGAAACCAGCCGTCCCCTTTGGAGGTAATTATCGAATTATCGACTTTACTCTGGCCAACTGCCTGCACTCAGGATTACGTCGTATCCTAGTACTAACACAGTATAAATCCCATTCCCTGCATAAACACCTGCGGGATGGCTGGTCAATATTTAACCCTGAACTGGGTGAATATATCACCCCTGTACCCGCCCAGATGCGTACAGGTAACGACTGGTATACAGGTACCGCAAACGCCATCTACCAGAACCAGTATCTGCTGGAGCGGAGCGAGGCCGACTATGCGCTAATTCTATCAGGGGATCATATCTACCGGATGGACTATGCCGCCATGCTGAAATCGCATCGCCAGTCGGGTGCTGAGTTAACCATTGCCTGCATGGAAGTGCCATTACATGAGGCCTGCGCATTTGGCACCGTGAGCACCGATAAAGACCGAATAATCAACTTCACCGAGAAACCCACCCACCCTACGCCCCTGCCCGGCAAGGAGGATCGAGCCCTTGTTTCTATGGGCATCTATCTGTTTTCTTCCCGACTATTAGTGGAGGCATTAAACAGTGACCAGAGCGATGAAACCAGCAGCCATGATTTTGGCAATGACATCATCCCTAGGCTGATAAAGACCCACACGGTGAATGCCTACCAGTTTGGATCCAGCAGTGGACGTGTAACACCCGATCGCTACTGGCGTGACGTCGGCACCCTAGATGCCTTTTATCAGGCAAATATGGATCTACTGGAGACCCAGCCCGCACTTAACCTCTATCAGCAGGACTGGCCCATTCGCAGTCATGCCCACCAGTCACCGCCTGCAAGAACTGTCCCCGGGTCGACAGGGACTGAGGGCATAATTATCAATTCAATCCTGGCCAATGGCACCGTGATCACCGGTGGTAGCGTCCAGCACTCTATCCTGTTTTCAGATGTGCGCGTTGAAGATGGGGCCATGATTGAAGACGCCATACTGTTTGATGATGTCACCATTGAGCCTAATGCCCTGATTCGTCGCTGTATTATCGATAAACATGTTATTGTCCCGGCGGGCGAAAGAATCGGCTATGACCTGGACCTCGACCGCAGCCGCTTTTCTATCTCTGATGATGGGATTGTGGTTATCCCCAAGGACTTTCAATTTTAGCGTAAAGACTAACGACAGCCTTCAAGTTCCTCACTGGCCTCGAGCCACTGGCTCTCAACCTGCTCCAGACGTAGATCAATATCACGCTGCTGTTGTAGTAGCTGAGTCAGCTCTGCCTTATTGACGTCCTCGTACAGAGAGGGTTCTAATAATTGCTGGTGCAGAGTCTGCTGTTGTTGATGAAGGTGTTCCAGTTCCTGTTCCAGCTTCTTCACCTTATGCGTCAGGGGTTGAATACGACGCCGATTAGCCGCCGCCTGTTGACGCATCCGTTTTTTACTGGCTACTGAGACGCCCGTCTCTTCCAATCCCGACCCTTCATTTGCACCCTTTACCCACTGGCGATAATCATCCAGATCACCATCAAAGGGCTTAACCCTGCCATTATCGACAAGATAGAGGCTATCAGTCACCGTTCTAATCAGGTGTCTATCATGAGATACAATCACCATTGCACCAACAAAATCCTGTAAGGCGATCATTAATGCATAGCGCATCTCCAGATCCAGATGATTTGTCGGCTCATCAAGCAGCAACAGATTTGGGCGTTGATAGACAATCATAGCCAGAACCAGGCGTGCCTTTTCGCCACCTGAAAATGGGGCTACCGGTGACATTGCCATATCACCATTAAAAGCAAAATGCCCTAAATAGGTACGCAGTTCCTGTTCCCGTGCACCTGGATCCAGGCGTTGCAGATGTAACATCGGACTCACACTATCATCGAGCTGCTCGAGCTGGTGCTGAGCGAAATAACCGATCTTTGCCGCCTTGGCCAACTGTCGCTCACCATCAAGTATTGGCTGTTGCCCTGCCAGTAATTTAATCAATGTCGATTTGCCCGCCCCATTGTGCCCCAGCAATCCTACCCGTGCACCTTCGTTAAGAACCATTGAGACATCTGACAAAATAGGCTCATCACCGTAACCCACAACGGCTTGTTGTAATTGCAGCAATGGATTAGCACGTACATCCGGTTGCTTAAAAGTAAAATTAAATGGTGAATCACAGTGGGCCTGGGAGATCAGCGTCATACGCTCCAGAGCCTTAACCCGGCTCTGGGCCTGTTTGGCCTTGCTGGCCTTGGCCTTGAAACGATCAACAAAGCGCTGCATCTTTGCGATTTCCCGCTGTTGTCGCTCGAATGCAGCCTGTTGCCCGGCCAAGCGTTCAGCCCTGAGCAATTCAAAGCTAGAATAATTCCCGCTATAGATGGTTAAACCATTCTGCTCGATATGAGCAATATAAGTAACCACCCGATCCAGAAAATCGCGATCATGAGATATCAATATCAGTGTTCCCGGATATTGACACAACCAGTCCTCCAGCCAGATGACGGCATCGAGATCTAAATGATTGGTCGGCTCATCCAGCAGCAACAAATCAGAGCGACACATCAGGGCCTGGGCCAGATTCAGACGCATCCGCCAGCCGCCTGAAAAGCTTGCCACAGATCGCTGCTCCTGATCCGTGCTAAAACCCAACCCATGCAGCAGTTGTGCAGCGCGACTAGGGGCCGCATAACCATCAATGGCATCCAGTTGGCCATGCAGATGGGCAATCAGCTCACCCTGATCAGTCTCAAGGGCAATCACCAGTTGTTGTTCAATAGCACGTAGCTCCTGATCACCATCCAGTACATATTCAAGCGCCGTCCTAGATACAGCCGGAGTTTCCTGAGCGACATGGGCAATCACGGTATTTGGTGGCAAGGTAAAATCACCAGCATCGGGTTGTAATTCACCTCTGATCAGGGCAAATAGACTCGACTTTCCTACACCATTGGCCCCGGTCAGACCTACCTTTTGGCCTCGGTGAATAATGGCATCCACACTATGTAATAATTCTCTTACACCACGACGCAGGGATAATGACGAAAAATTCAGCATGCCCTGGCCTTTACCTGGGCCTGAATCGGCATAGGCATCTGTGTCAGATTCTGGGTCATTATTCTAATTCTCCATCCAGATAGTACCAGCAGCCACTTTCTTGTATAAAACAACTGTTCTCATGAAGCCTTACTGCTCGCCCCTGCTTTTTATAACGGGCAACAAATTCAACCTGACCTGTTGTGTCCTGCTCACCTCCGGCGAGGGTATTTTTAATATCCAGACCTAGCCAGCTGATACCGATATCGGCATCAAGTATTAATGTGTCTGGACGTTTTGAGGGGTACCAAGTCGCTAAAAGATAAGCGCTATTACCAAGCACATAGGCGGTATAACGTGACCGCATCAACTGTTCAGCCGTTTTAGCAGTGTGCCTCGACTCGATGAACGGGCTACAGCAGTTAGAATAAGCTATGCCTGACTGGCAATAACAGTCATCTGCTCGACTCATTATTGATTACGCATATGATCGGCCACCTTGAACAACGACTGCCGCAGATGATCAATCATCAGACTGTCGTCAATTCCCTGTTCGGCCAATGCCCTGGTCATACAGGTCATCCAGGCATCACGAGCAACCTCATCAATACTAAAGGGTAAATGACGGGCCCTGAGTCGAGGATGTCCAAATTCCTCAATATACAAAGATGGGCCACCCAACCAACCGGATAAAAACTTAAAGAGTTTATCTCGAGCGATGGACAGATCATCTGCATGCATCTGGCGAATCTGACTGGCCTCCGGCATGGTATCCATAAGGTCATAAAATCGGTTTACCAGCTTGCGCACACCGGCTTCCCCACCCAGACGCTCATAAGGAGAAATTTCTTTATTAATCAAAGGGTACTGATCCTGAGTCAAATAACAGGTAGTAGCGTACTGGAAATAGCCAGCCCGGTAAACAGCTGCCAGTTAACAGGTGAAGGATATACAAGTGTAGTGAAGATCAGGACGATGTCAGAGACTAGCGCCGTTCAACGGTTATTGTTTCAATATTGGCATTGGCGTCGACAATACTAATTTGAGCTACCGGGGGGCCTCCCGCAGGTATTATCCTCAGTTGCCACTTACCTCTCGCCGGCAACCATTTCATTGCGCCATAGTTTGTCACGACCAGGTTAGCAGAAGCACCGAGTTTACTGGTTGCCTCAATCAGCAAGACATCTCTATTTGACCGATGTTTAGCCTTTAAGACCTCTATCCCGTTACAGTTTTGATCGACGCCGTCATGAATCCGCTCAATCGCACCGGGATAGACAGTAGCATCACTATCGTTACAGTCCATGGAAGCAGTAACACCATCACCGTCATTATCAATATCTGTCTGGGCCAGATAGTCATAGGCCGCCTTGACATCCACCAGGCCATAGCCATAACCGGCATCCAGACCGCCGCCAAGTGAAACGGCACTATTCTTCAGTCCATCCACGATGGTTGCGGCAGATAAAAAGGGCATAGCCCCGCGCAACAGGGCGATAGCACCAGTAACATGCGGTGTTGCAAACGATGTCCCGGTGACTGCTGTCGTTGAATACACCTCAATTCCACCGAAGGTTGTATAGGTGGTCATTAAGCCAGTAACAGTATTGCCATTGGTATCATAGGCACCATCACCAGGGGCTACCAACGTTGGAAAGACGGCATTGGCATCACAGGCTGATGGCCCGCGGGCACTAAAACTGGCCAGAACTGAATTAGGATCAACCGCACCCACTGACACAGTAGCAGGATTATTTGCCGGGTATTCATCGGTCTGATTTGTCCCCAGGGAGCCTGAATTACCGGCTGCAAATACGATTGCAATATCAGCCGCCTGAAGAAGTCCAACATCGGTATCAAACTCTGTGCTACAGGTATGGAGGCTACCGACTGACCATGAAGCATTGATTACATCTGGTGCATCATCGGTCAGCGGATTACCATCAGGATCAAGCATCCAGCCCATAGCCAGATGTATCGTACTCAAAGTCCCACTCTGCCCCAGGTCATCAACAAATCGAGCTGCAATCCACTTGGCATCTGGTGCGAGTCCAATAACACGATTAGTAACACTGACGGGCATTTCATTGGCTATCAGGATCCCAGCCACCCCGGTCCCATGACTTTGATCGCTGCCATCAAAAGGTTCGGTCTTGGTCCCGAACGGGTCATACCAGCTATTTGAACCGCCACGCCAGGAGGGGCTAAGCGCGGCATGCTTGATATCGACACCCGAGTCGATAATGCCTATGACCACACCACTACCTGTAAAACCAGCCCCCCACATCAACGGGGCATTGATGCTATCCATATTCCAGGTAGTGTAACTGGGGGCTGCCTGAAAGGTTACATCGGGCACGGTCACAGCGGCATCAAGACGCACCGAATCCACCTCGGGCCTGATGCTCAAGTCATCAATCATGGCAACTGGCACTTCAACCGCCAAGGCATTAATTAACCACAGCTCATGCATCTTGGTCAGGCCCTGTCGGCCTAGATACTGTCGTAACTCATGCTGTGTCAGACCAGAATTCTCTCTCAAAGAGCGAATTATCTGCGCCCGTTTCAGTCGTCGATCGCTAATACTTGATGAGCTCGCCAGATTAGCCAACAGTTCGGGCTTATCCTTGAAGCGAATTATGATCGGGACACGTTGCTCAGGATTAAGCACCTGCATTTGTCCTAACAGACTGGGGCCAATCTCCGCAGCTGCCGTTAGCCCATACACGCTGAATAGAATGAATAACAGGACCGTCTTCAGTAGATACAACTGACCTGTTAAATGTGGAAAATAAAATTCGCGCATAGGCCTAGCGATCCCTAATAATCCTGGCAAATCAGGTTACATAACCTTGACATGCTCGGCCTTGAAATCACCAATAATAATAGTAATCATCTCACCGGACTGAATGGTTCGAGCCGGATTGCCAAAGAATATAAAAAATGTCTTATCTTTTTCTATGGTGGAGGCGCGTTGTCTCAGGCTGCCAATTTTAGCAGAACTTGGTACATGTAAACGATCACCTGTTTTTTCATAGATAGCTGCCGGTTTAGTCTGAAGCTTAAATAATGGTTTGGCCTTTTCTGGATCAATCACCTTATAGCGAAAATCAATCATATAGCCTGCTGCCGATAACCGTGCCCCGACTATCTCGACACCCCACTCATCTTTAAGTCGTTGAGCCTGATCATCTTTCATTAATCCGGAAGTGGTAGAACAGGCCGATAATAATACCGCTATTAGAACAAGAACTATGCTTACAATTTTAGTTTTCATTATGTACTTTTCACCCTTATTTAATTAATCAGGTATCGTCCAGTCATGGCCAATACTGAGTTTCCCAGTCTTATTATCTAGCTCAAGTCCATAGGCACCACGTGTTAGATAACGCTGACCTGGCCCTGACGATATATGCGCAAATTCTGGTTTAATCAATGACTTATCTACCATATGCTCGATTTTTTCAATAAAGAAATCACGTGAAAAATTGCCCCGAATAGCCACAATCGCGTCTGATATCAGTTTAGCTGCATAATAGGTATTAAACTTTAGCCGTCGGTCTCCAGATTCTGCCAAACCCTTACGGTGCAACCATGAGAGTGTACGTGTATCATCAAAACGACGATTCTTGAATCGATACGGACTCACTACACAGAGTTCACCCGGCCAGATTGATTGAACTGCTTCAACGTCTGTTACAAGTGTCGCCGACAGACATAAACGCCCAATCTGCTCAGCTTGCAATTTATTAATAAGCTTAGTGGTCAATTGATCTTGCCCTCCCCAGTAAACGGCTGTCCTGGTCACTCCATTAGCATTTATTTTATGTTTTTTTGATATAAAATCCTGCACCGAATAGGTTGCCAGCTGCGCGCTATTGTTGATGGCGTTAGTAAAGGCATGTGCCGATAGGTGTGATAATTCCCTGTCATCATAGAGCTGAATTATATTCGGTAATGGTTGTTCCGGAGTTATTAACTTCGCCATCACCTTCGCTTCCATTGTCAGCCCGGGATAAAAGTATCGCGTGTAGTAACCCGTAGTTTCAGGTGGCTGGATAATATTAGGTAATAGGCAGGGTATCTTATTAGTCTCACAAAAGGCATCAATAGCCCGCCAGTTGGAGGCCAGCCCACTAACCATGGCAAAAATCGGTTGTTGTATCAGGTATGATTTTAACTGATCACCCCAGGTATCCTGTGGACCGGTTAAGGACCATTGATGTAATACAATTTTCCGATAAGACTTATACCACCACTCCCTGGTCCAGGGCGTATGTGTAGCCCGACGTGTCTCATGACGAACATTGGCATTTTTATCGTGAAAGAATTCTTCCAGCACCGTTGTCATTAACCTGGCTGCGGCCGGATCTTCGTCTGAAAATACTGTCGCTATATGTAACTCTGTCTCAGTAACGCTGGGATCATCTTTAGCCCTGAAAGATTTAATATAGGCTATAAGGTTTCTCATGGCCTCATCATTCAACTGATAGCGCGGCATAACATTGTCAAGTGGTTGGCCATCGGGCTTGGTACCCGTAATAATCGCCCGGGCAAGTAAATCATCTGTATAGACAAATCTGGTTTCTGCACCCTGCTGTGCCACACCTCGTTGTTCATTCGTACTAAGTGAATGACCTGAATACAGTGAATCAAAATCTAGTGGCGGCACCTGTATTTGTCCTTCACTGGATCCCAGCCGACTCCGACGGTGACAGCTTACACAGGCAAGCTGAGCACCTGACACTGAAATATCGCCATTAATTTCTGCCTCAACATGTCGACCCGATGGTAACAGCCCATTATTATAAAGCCGCTCGCCATCTATCAAACTTGCCCCATAGACCAGAACGGGAAAAAGTAAAAACCCGATTATACGACAACAAAACGAAACGCTCACATTCCCACCAGCGCTTTATACTCGCTTAATAAATGCTTCTTACTAATAAAACCATCGATTCTGAGCCAACGGTCACTATGTGCTGCCCTGATGAAGGTGACGGGAATATGATTGACCTTGTTGCCACGAAAAATATCGAATGAGCGTTGCAATCCCTCTATATCTGATCTGCTACCGGTATAAAAGGTCCACAACGGCAAGGCATTAAACTTTTTCCCATAATCTCGCAATCGCGCCGGTGTATCCTGTTCCGGATCAATAGATATTGAGACCATATCTGGAACCTGATTAAGTTCATTAAGGTCATTTTGTAACTGGGAAAAGGTAGCACTCAATACCGGACATATAGTTGCACAGGTTGTGAAAATAAAATTGAGCACAACCGGTCTGTCTACTGCAAAAATATTCCTGGTTGCAGCATCAACGCCATCTGCCCTTGTCAGGGTCACATTTTCAAACTGATAATTGACAAAGTGGCGCTGTATCTTTTTGTTACCGAGACTGGCCTTATGTTTGGCGTGGTCATCCTTCATCGCATGAGAATGATCACTCGTCATCGCCTGACTTGCAGCTGACAGCAACAACAAGCCCATAATGATAATGCCAACCCCTACCTTAAAGATCATCTATATTGCCTACAATTAACCATTCGAGATCAGGAATACGATCTGCCCCTGGAGGGCAGATCTAATTAAAAAGCCGTCATTAAGCGCTTCATGCCAGCCTGGTACTCGCGTGTTACTTCTCTGGCTTCAGAGCTATTCGATACAGTACTAGGAGTAATCATAACAACCAGTTCAGTACGTTTTGTCGTGTCAGATGAACCCTGAAACAGTCTACCAAGTAATGGTATAGATCTAAGTATGGGTATACCACTGTTGGTATTATCTTTACGTTCCTTAATCAGGCCACCCAGCACTATGGTCTCACCTGTCTGGACGGCAATATGAGTATCAATAGATCGAGTCTCAATTGTGGGTGATGGTACGCCCCCAGCTGCAACCTGGGAGACATCACTCACTTCCTGTGAAACTTCCATAATTACCATACCGCCTGAGTTCACTCTGGGTTTAACCTTCAGAATAATACCGGTATCTCGATACTGGATAGTGCTGGTGACCAATGCACTCGAACCCGACGATGTATTGGTTGTTTCAGATGTCCGGATAGGCACCTGGTCACCCACTCTTATGGTAGCGGTCCTGTTGTCCAGCACCATGAGTGATGGAGATGAAATGACATTCGCCTTTGATTCACTCGCTAGCGTACCTAACAATCCCTTGATGGCACCGGCCTTATCAAGAACGCTATAGGAAAAACCACCAGAAGGGACAGACCCAGTAAAGTTGGCATTGGACCGGCCGTTCTGTAAGTACCATTGGATACCATATTCAAGGCTTTCATCAAGGCTCACTTCTACAATTGAAACTTCTACCAATACCTGTCGCGGTAATACATCGAGCTTCACAAGTGCCTGATCGATGCGGCTATAATCAGATGGCGTGGCCCGGATAATCAGGAGATTATTTTCTTCATCAGCCACGATACTAATATCACCAATAGTGACATTAGTATCCTTATTCTTGGTTGATTTCGCCGGTTGAGGACCAGATATTCCTGGACTATTCAGACTTGCGGCCTTTGCCGGTTTACGGTTACCGTCCTGAGCAAAAAGACTCGTTAATAAACCGGCCAATACCGATGCCTTACCATTCTGAACCTTATAGACATGGAGACCTGCACCACTGCCCTGTGACGCCACATCTAGACGATTCACCCACTCACTGACCTCCTTCAGGTAAGTGCTCTGGGGTGTTAAGACCAACAAGGCATTCAATCGTTCTATAGGAACAAATTTTAATAACCCGGCAATAGGTCCATCAGATGTATCACCAAAAATGTTCTCCAGATCATTAATAATGGTCTTGGCATCAACCGTCTTTAAGTGAAATACACCGACGGACATACCCTTCAACTGATTGACATCAAACGTGTCAATAGTTTGCTGCATATTCTTCAATTCTGCCTGACTACCAGCAAGGACAAGCAGATTCCTGGCCTCGTCAACGTCAATTTTGCTACTACGAGATTTAATCGGTTCTAATAACTTATGCATCTCACCTGCAGCGATATACTTCAATGGAGCAATGAGTATCTGATAACCTTCATCAGTCGACAGCGACAGGCCAGATGGTGCTGAGCCTAGGATATCAGTACTTTCAGGAACAATTTGATAGAGATCGTTATTACGTACCAGAATGGCCTTTTGCATCCGTAAAATTGCTTCGAGAGTCGGGATCAGATCAGCTTTGGTTATTGGTTTGCTGGTACGAAGCGTTACCTCTCCGCGTACATTGGCGTCAATAAAATAATTTTTTTGCAGAATATCTCCAACAATCCCCTTTATAACCTCTCTTACATCTGCATTTTGATAGTTAAGGGTAATATCACCATTTCTTTTTCTTTTTCTGGATGATTGAGCTTTGACAAAGTCGCCAGTCCCAAGCGAGATATAAGTCTCTGTGGCCGAGGGATCATTAGGTCTACTATCAACTGAATTTGTGGTGTCTGGATTTGTTTCACCCAGCGTAATGTCCTCTAAGACTGTCTGATCATAGACCTGACCAGAATCTCCCTGCCTGGTATTAGTTGCACCACTGATATCTTCATCGACCCAGGCACTCGCGGCCAGCTGATTATCAGCGGGATGTTTAACCGCGACGGAAGAACAGGACACCGTAGTGATAGCAATACTGCTGGCTAGACTGATATGTATTATTCTTCTTACGACTTTATTCACGATCAACTCAATCCTATATTTAGAGACCTATATTCTGCGCTAAGCATTCACAGAATTAATTTTTGTTGTTATTTTTAGCCAGCTAAATCAGCCAACCCTTTGCTCCAGAATATTTATCACCTATTCCCAGCTAACAATGTCCTTGTTTTCCTTTACTCCACCCTTGGTGTTATCGGCACCATAACTAAAAAGATCAAATTCACCATTTTCTCCCGGTGAGACATAGTGATAATCATATCCCCATGGATCCTGGCGAATAATTTTTTTCCGTAAGTAGGGACCATTCCAGGTAGTTATTCCTGCCGGGGCAATGACCAGGGCCTCCAGTCCTTCCGCTGTAGTAGGATAATGACCGACATCCAGTTTGTAGAGGTCAATTGCCGTTGCCAGTTCTTCAATTTGCAATGCCGCCGTTTTGGATTTTGATTCTCCCAGGTTCTTCATAATCTGTGGCCCAACAAGACTGGCAAGTAGACCAAGGATGACTAGAACAACCAGTAATTCTATTAATGTAAATCCCCTGGTCAGACTTTTTCCTGACAGGTTTGACAACGGTTTGTTAATCATAAAAGAACCCCTACTACTTTTAGTTTTTATACAATGAAATATTCAAGAACTATGCCAATCACATAGGCAAATCATTAATACTGACAATACCGACAAGCACTGAAATAATAATGCCCGCAATCGCCACACCAAGACTGATAATCAGCAATGGCTCCAATACCATTAATAACCGCTGCATCTGGGTTGAAACCTCACCATCATAGCTATCAGCAATCTCAAGCAACATTGCATCAAGATTGCCGGACTCCTCGCCAACCTTCATCATCTGTATCGCCAGTCGGGGGAAATGTTTAGATGTCAGTAGTGAATCCGACACCAGCTTTCCTTCTTTTAATCGATCTATAGCCAGCTGTAGGTCAGTCTGCATGCATGAATTTCCAACAACCTCTCGGGCAATAGCCAACCCACTCAACAGAGGCACCCCACCTTCAAGCAAGGTACCCAGACTGCGACTCAGGCGAGCCATCTCAATCTTTCTGACCAGGTCGCCAAACAACGGGATTTTAAGCACAATACGATCATATTTATTACGATTTTTTGCCGACGAAAATTCAAGCTTGATGATCATTACGAGTGCCGCCAGTGCCGCTACACCGTAGACGCCATAGTCCTGCACACCCTGCGACAGGGCCAGGATCAGTCGGGTCGATGTGGGTAGTGCATCACCCATATCATCGAACAAGGTGGCAAACTGCGGCACCACGTAGGTGAGGATAATAAGTAACGAAATACCAGCAACCACAGTGAGGATGACTGGGTAGACCAGTGCTGACACTACCTTATCCTTAAGGGCCTTGCTATTTTTCATATAATCTGACAACCGATTGAGGCAATCAGCCATATTGCCACTCGCTTCTGCTGTCTTGATCATACTGATATAAAATTTGTTAAATACACTACCCTGAGACTCAAGCGCCTTTGACAGAGATTTACCTTCCCGTACAGATTTCTGAATCTCCTTCGCCATAATCTTGACGGAGACATTTTCCTCTACCGAAATCAGAATCTCCAGGGCACGATCAAGCGCAACCCCAGACTGAATCAGGGATGCCAGTGACTGAGTAAAACCATAGATATCGGACTGACTCTGCTTGCCTGAATTTGCCGACTGTTTTTTATGTGCCGACTTGTATGCCCCACCTTGACCACTGACCTCATTGGCAGAAATAGGTATATGACCTGAGGACTGAATCTTGGCTATCACAGCATCTCTGGAAAGACTATCCATGCGCCCCTCATGAATTGAGCCATCCGGGGATACCGCTTTGTAATCAAACATGGGCATGGGGCTATGACTCCTGAGTTACTCGGAGTACTTCTTCCATCGTAGTGACACCAGCAAGGGCCTTCTGACAGCCATTACCATACATCGAGTACATATTGTCTTCTATTGCCGCCTTCTGGATCTCACCGGCATCGGCATGTCCAAGGATCAGTTTTCTTATCCTGTCGTTGACAATGAGCAGCTCTTCAATGACAACACGCCCGCGGTAACCAGACCCATTACATTTCTCACAACCAGCCGAGTGATACAGGGTAATCGCCGAGCTGTCGGAATAACGCCGTAGATTAAGATCGCCGATCTCTGTCTCATCCGGGGTGTAGGGTGTCTTACAATGATCACATAACACCCTTGCCAGTCGCTGACCCACGACGGCATTGAGAGTCGAGGTTAATAAATAATCATCTATTCCCATTTCGAGCAACCGAGTAACACTACCCGCAGCATCATTAGTATGCAGCGTCGACAAAACCAGGTGGCCGGTGAGGGCCGATTGCACACAAATCTTGGCAGTCTCTATATCACGCAACTCACCTACCATGATTACGTCAGGGTCCTGGCGCACAATAGAACGGAGTGCACTGGCAAAGGTTAGTCCAATACTGGATTTAACCTGAATCTGATTGATGCCCTCTACCTGATACTCAACCGGGTCTTCTACTGTGATTATCTTACGTTGACCATTATTGAGAATATTGAGTGCTGTATATAAGGTTGTAGACTTACCCGAGCCTGTAGGACCTGTCACCAGGATCATGCCATGGGGCAACTTCAATAATTCATTAATTTTATTGATATTGGGTGCTGAGACACCCAGTTCAGCAAGACCTAATACAACACTGTCCTTAATCAACAACCTCAACACTACACTTTCGCCATATATTGTAGGAATTGTTGAGACACGCATATCAAGCTCTTTTCCATGCACGCGTAGCTTAAAACGGCCATCCTGAGGAAGACGTCGTTCTGCAATATTCAGCTTTGCCATGATTTTTATACGTGAAATAACGGCTGCCTTCAGGTTACTGGGTGGTGACTCGACCTCATGGATAACCCCATCAATTCGGTAACTAACCTTTAACCTGTTTTCAAATGATTCAATATGAAGATCTGAAGCACCCATCTCGATGGCACGGTTTATCAGCATATTTACGAGCCTTATGACCGGGGCCTCACTCGCCAGGTCTTTCAGGTGCTCAATATCATCTTCATTTATATCTTCGACAACATCATTATCTTCAAACATCTGCCCCATTTCGGTTTGACCTTCACCGAACAGGTCTTCAATTGCACCATCAATCTCGGCGGGCACACCGACCCATCGCGTTATCGTCTTTCCAGTCGCCATGGTGACTGAATTGACGGCATAGTCATCCTGAGGGTCAGCCATTACCAGTACAACATTGTCATCATCTTCATCAACCGGAATAACCCTGAATTCCTTTAGGAATCGCGGTGAGACCATCTCGACGGATAGCCCGATATTTGCATAGACATCAGGTTCAGCTAGGGGCAAGTAAAGCAATTCAGACAGGGCTTTAGCCATGACCTTATCAGAAACCAGCCCCAGCTTTACCAGGAAGGCAGATAGATGTTCATGGTCATGATGTTCATTGCGTATCTTCAGGGCACGATTTAAGTCCTCCTGTTTTAAAGCACTATTTGTGATCAACCACTCCCCTAACTGCATATCAAAGTCGGGTTGGGATTCAGAAACTTGACTTGCTATCATTCCACCATCACCTCAAGCATTTTTATAATATGTATTAAAAACAGATATATAAGATGAAAATCATTGTCAGATTGACTATTCCTACCAACGTTATTAGTGGCATAAATGAGATTATCTTTAGCCTTCCATCACTGTTTTAAAGGTTTGATTTTCTCTGAGAACATTATTCAAGTTGCCTCGCAGAATACCGATAAGCAGACAAATAAGAGTAAAACGGTGCGAATACCGAGTTACCTCTGAAACTACTAACCTATAGATGTATAAGCACCCAGGGGATGGGTAAAGTAAAAATATGAATAATAAAAAGAAGATATATTTAACTTGGATGCCAAGTATTAGCACGATCACAGCTCTATTAGCAGCCTTACTGTATGCTCAGGTTGCTGTAGCTGAAACACTCCCTACGCCGGGCACGATAAAAAACATCCTCGGCAATCAGACATCAACGACCACCAAACCTTCGGTAGAGTTGCCACAAATACAAAAACAGAAACAAATATCAGTAGCTCAACAACAGATTCCGATCAAGCATATTAGATTTCAGGGACAGACAGCATTTACCAATAAAGAGTTGAACAAAATTATTGCGCCTGATTTAAAAGCGCGAATGACGTTAGCCGAGATCTATAATATAGCGCAGCAGGTAACTCGATTTTATCGCAGCAATGGCTATATTCTTGCCACCGTATCTTTACCCGCACAGAAAATCATCAATGGCACGATCATCCTGGAGGTTATTGAGGGAAAAATAGAAGATGTAAAATTCCTGGGTAACAGGCGTTATTCCGATGACTTTCTAGCCGCACAAATTTCGTTACTTACCCAAAAATCACGGCTCGGTAAAATTGTCCAGGCGAATGAACTTGAAAACGCACTCGTAAGATTAAGTGACCTCCCAGGAATATCTGCCCGTGCCGCTATCCAGCCCGGTGATGAATTTGGCACCTCTGACATCAATATCCTGACCAAAGAAAAACCGATAAATGCCTTTGCTCAACTCAACAATTATGGTCGTAAAAGCCTTGGGACCTATCAGCTCCTGGGAGGTGCCGATTTTAATAACCCCTTCCACCTGGGTGACCTTATCAGAATTGGCGCAGCGCTCTCACCAGAGAACCGCCTAAGCTATATCAATGGATTATATTCTGTTCAGATCGATAGTCTTGGCAATCGTGCCGGTCTATCTATTTCACATTTCAACTATGATGTTGACACCAGCCAATTAGATATTATAAACAGCAGCTCTTCCTTAGCCACACTGTCTGGTAATGGTAATACCTATAGATTGTTCTACAGTTATCCATGGTATCGCTCACTCTCAGATATACGTACCCTTGAATTTTCACTGCGCCGAAATGAGACCTCTCAGCATGGCAGTCTTGCCTTAATTGATGCTCAGGATGACACTATTGACCTGGTAGAACTAACGCTCTATGGCAAAAAAGATTTTAGCCAGAGCACCACCTCATATCGGGGTGCACTTACAACCAATTTTGATCAGGCCAGCAACAATAATCCGGCATCAGGACAACGTGCCAACTTACGCCTGGATGTCACTCATGAACAACTGATAGCACCTCAATGGCTACTCAGCGGTCGCACTATTCTGAGCTACTCCCCTGACGAATTAACAGATACAGAACGCTTCCGACTTGGTGGCAATGATACCGTAAGGGCTTATCCTGCTGCTGAAATAGCTGGTGATTACGGGCTGTTTATAAACGCCGATATTACCCGTCAGTTTATTATCAGTGGCACAAACATTCTGGCAACATCTGTATTTGTAGATGCTGGATCAGTCTATCAACACACGACCAGTCTGGGTGAGTCCAGGGACACGCAAATAGCAGGCTTGGGTATAGGATTTACGTTTAATACCAACAATAGCATGTCGTTAAAAATCGATTACGCCTATCCAATAAGCAACCTGGATTCCAGCGATGGTAACAAGGCTCATTTATGGGCGTCAATGAGCATGCCATTTTAATAATTATTAGTAATTAAATAGAAAAAATAGCCGGCAATTAGACAAATTAAATGTGTATCAGATTTTGAATAAAAGTAAAAACATTATCCTGAGCATTTACAAATTATTGAGAAAAAAGCAATGAATAGCAGTGATACAGTACAAGTTACCAGTAGACAATCGCGCTCTGAGTATTTGTCTTCAATAGTACGACAGATTTGCCGCAACTCGGCAGCTATTCCATTAATATCATGTACCTTTCCTGGCATCGTCTCTGGCGCCCCTGTGGGAGAACAGATTGTTTCTGGTAATGTCACAATAGCACGACCGAATTTAACATCGACTGTCATTTCACAGGACTCTGCTAAATCTATTATTGACTGGCAACAGTTTTCGATCGACACTCAGGAGTCAGTTACCTTTGTTCAACCTGATAGCTCATCAGTAACGCTCAATCGTGTAGTCGGTGGTGATCCTTCGTCTATATTTGGCCAACTGGTAGCGAATGGTCAGGTGTTTCTGGTCAACACTCACGGTATATATTTTGGACCGACAGCTAATGTTGATGTCAGTGGACTGGTTGCCAGTGGGCTTGATATTTCCAACAATAACTTTCTCAATGGAAATAATAACTACAAGACGACTCTGGGTGGAACGGTCACTAATGATGGTCAGCTTATTGCTAGTGATGGTGGTTATATCATGCTACTGGGTGAATCTGTAGATAATAATGGCACAATCCAGGCCAACAAGGGTCAAATAGGTCTAGGCGCCGGATCTGATATCACTTTAACAACAGATGACAAAGGCTTAATATCACTCGTTGTTAATAAAGAGGCACTATCACGGGCGGGCATTACCAATACTGGCGATATTATCTCCACCGGTGGCCGCATCTATATTACCGCTGCCCTAGCCGACTCACTCGCTGCTACAGCCGTCAATAATACAGGTTTTATCCAGGCTACTGGTATTCAGGAGATTGGTGGCGAAATATACCTGGTTGGAAACGGCGGTGATGTACTGAATAATGGCCAAATAAATGCTGACGCCAGCTCAGCCACCAATGCTGGAAAAATAGCCATCAACAGCAATCGGAATATAGTCCTCGATAGCTTGAGTAATATTTCAGCTACAGGTGGCACAGACAGTGCGAATGGTGGTGAAATTAAAATCATTGCTGACGGAACCCTGAATAGTAAACAGGGATCTAAGATTCGAGTTGATGGTGGACAAACAGGTGGTGATGGTGGTTTTCTTGAACTGTCAGGAAAAAAACGGATAGCCCTCAATGGTGAATTTAGTGGCCGGGCCCATAATGAGGCAAACCAGCATGGATCGTTATTAATTGATCCTCAAAATATCAACATTATAACAGGTGGCGTCAGTCTGAACTCTAATGGCGCACAAACAGCTTCTTCCGGCACACCTTCATCTACCCTGAATATTGATCCTAATATGAGTGGTGGTGGTTGGTCCAATGTTACATTAACAGCCCTAAGCGATATCACTGTCACCGATGCTATCACAAATGCCAATGTCCCCGTTGGAGGCAGCCTTACTATGACAGCGGGCCAGGATATTAATATTAAAAATAATATTGGCACCAGTACTACCCTGTTCCTGCATGAGCTTAATTTACTGGCTAATCGCAATATATTAATTGGCAGCCCAACAAATAGTACCATTGGTATCTATATGGGCGGCAGCTCCAATCATCTAACAATGAATGCTGATACCGACCTGGATGGTACTGGTAATATTGATATTACCGGTAACCGTTCGACATTGATCCACACCGATGGTGATATCAATATAAATGCAAATCAATTAAATATTGCTGGCGGTAGCAACCTGGGGAATTCTGCTAAAGAAATCTTTTCTAACAATAATGTCAATATAACACTAACTGGCGACATGACAGTGAGTGGTGGTTCACTGTCAAATGGGTCAGGCACTATTAATGCCTATGCCAGCGTTACTGCCAACAAAAATCTTGGCATAATACTTACCGGAGGAGACCTAACACTTCAAGCAGGTAAGGTAAATCTGAACTCGGTTTCCAATGCCAGCATTGATGCCTCTGCAGCGATCATTGCCACTAATGACATTACTGTAAAAACAGATGGTAATATCAATGTCCGTGGCGGCGCCATAAATGCTGACGTGACGGCCTTCACCAGCTCAGCCGCTTCTATTTTTGCCCTCGCAGATGCAACCATCTATGCCGATTACAATAAAGACAACATAGGTGATGCTACACTAACGGCTAATAGTGTAAATATTCTTGCCGCTCATGATGGCTCACTTACCAATACTACCCAGACCATTTCCAATGGGTCTGATAGTATAACTGCTGTCAGTAATGCGACTGTAAATGCTAGCAATGTCACGATTAACAGCATCTCTGATATTAATATTGCTGCTGCATCAACTAGCAATATCACCACAGGCTCTTCGAGCGCATCAACCTTTGTTGACGTTACTGCCTCAGCCTTTATAAATTCCACCAATGATACTGATCTTAATATATCTGGCTCTGGCAGCGTAAATATCAATGGAGGTGATGCATCAGTCACTGCCAATAATATGCGATCCTTTAGCTTACTGGCCAATGCTAATGCTGGCATTAATAGTAATAGAGATGTCAATTTCAACATAGCAAATGGCGACCTAAATGTTCAGGGACATACTGCGTCAGCCTCTATTAATGGTAGCAGTAGCAGTAGTAATTACTTTCAGACAACGGCCAATGCCCGTGCCGCTATCAAGGCCAACCTGACAACAACGGGTACAGGCCTAACCGTAAAGAGCGCCAATAATATTAATATAAACGGTGGTACAAGCGGTGTCGCATATATCAGTACCAGCCCGTCTTCATCAGCAGATGCCGTGGTAGATACCAGCGCGACATTAAGTGGACATAATGTCAGCCTGAACGTGAATAATAACATTGCACTCCGTGGCGGCAGTGGCAGTGCTAATGCTATTAATTTCACCGGCTCTATGGGTACCGGGAGTGGATCTGCACATGCCAATATGAATGCGGATGCCCGTATTATTGCCAATAATGATGTCAGCATTGCCATTACTGATGGCAATTTGACGCTTACTGGTGGATTATCCCAGGCATCGGTCACTGGAAGTGCCTCGGGCAACCGCAGCGCCACAGCAACTGCTAACGCAGATATCATCTCACTAGACTCCAGCCAGGGTAATATTTCTGCAACAGTAAATAGCACCAACCCAACCGATGGTACGATCACCCTGTCTGGTGGTCAGGCTGGATTAGCGGGAACATGGGATGCTTCATCATCAGGCAG
>CAZYTT010000007.1:24198-32520 GCA_964650235.1 uncultured Gammaproteobacteria bacterium
AACAGATAAGCTTCTGACTATGGCAGGTGGTATTCAGATTAATACAGTACAAACGCTGGGATCGAGTGTAAATGGATCTGCCAGCATTGATGCAACTGCCAGAATTGGCACAGCCTCAGGCACGACCAGTGTTACAGTCACAAATGGTGATTTAACATTAAACGGCAATGGCAACACCTCTTCCATTAGCGCAGATGGAGCGGTTATAACGCTCGATAATCACGTCTCAATCGGGGGCAGTCAGACCAGTCTCGTCGCCGGTAATGATATTCTCATTGACTCTGTGTTATATAATGCGGATCTACCTACAGGTGGTGCATTATCTTTACAGGCGGGTCAAGATATTAATTTTCGTAATAACGTCGGTTCAAGCACCAACAGATTCAACCATGATATATCAGCAATTGCTGGAAATAATATCAATATTGGAGACGTTGATAACGTTTCGCTCTACTTGGCCAGTAACTCTTTATTTCTCCACGCCGACTCGAATGGCTCTAATAGTCATGATAATAATGGCGATATCAATCTAGTCAGTCAGAGCCCTGCTATAAACAAGGGTCATATCCTGATTGATACTCAGGGTTTGATTCAGTTACAGGCCAATGGTATGAATATCATAGGTGGTCAGGCTACAGATGGTAGTGCCCATATAACAACGACCGGCACCATCAATGCTGACATAGGAAGTGGTGGCATTTCAATCAAAGGTGGTAATGCATTCGCTTCGAGCAGTGATTCTTTCAATGTATCGGCAGGTATGCACGCTAATGGTAATGTATCAATCAATATAACCAGTGGTTCATTAAATATCACTGGTGGTACAGCAACTGCAAGTATCGATTCACTGTCGAGCTCATTTGCTACGGCCACGGCATCAGCAGGTATTACCGCGCAGGGCAATATCGACATATCTGTCAATCAAGGATCTGTAAATGTCAGTGGCGGTAGTGCCTCGGCATCCATCCAGGCAATGGATAGCAGCGGATTAATTGCTGATGCCAATGCCAATGCATTTATATCTACTGGCACTACGGGAACTCTAGCTATTGATGCCAGTCAGATTACAATTAATGGCGGTGATGCCACTGCCAATGCCTTCGATGGGAGCTCCATTGGCGCCTCTTCAGCGATCGCTTTTGCAACTGCCAATAGCTTTATAAGCAGTAATGATATAATAATCACATCACAAGATACTATTTCTATCAGAGGTGGATCGGCAACAGCATTTGCAGCGGCATCATCATCAGGCACAGGAATAGGCAGTGCTAGCGCCTATGCACGCCTGTCTGCAGATAATAACATCACGATTAACCAGAAAGGAACAGGCAATATTACTATTACAGGGGGATCTGCGATTGCAGCAGCAATGTATTCCGATGCCTCATTTTCTGGGACTGGCAATGCCTTTGCATTAGCTCCAGCTGAAATTACTGCCAAACAGACACTAGCGATTAATAACAGCAATGCAATTACGGTTCAAGGTGGAAGTGCACAGGCCGTTGGTCTTTGGGCCAACAGTATTGCATCCGGAGCTAGCTTTGCATCCATAGCAAAAGCTGATGCCAGCATCTCCAGCACCAATGAAAACATTACTATTACTACAGAAAATGACCTGGTAGTCAGAGGCGGAGAGGCATTAGCATCTCCGCAGACCGCTTCAGCAGATTCACTTGGATTAAACCTGGGGTCTGCTTCTGCAACGGCTATTGGAAATATAAGAGCCAGCGGAATTACTAACATTACTACTGCTAATGGAGGAATTACCTGGTCAGGCGGCGGCTCTATACAATCGGATTTATCATCAAGTGAATCTTTATTCAGCTCAACTACCGCCAACATAACTGGCCAGCAACTCAACATAGATACCAATTCCCTGTATATCAACTCTGACGGTGA
Organism: uncultured Gammaproteobacteria bacterium; assembly: GCA_964650235.1. GTDB lineage: Bacteria > Pseudomonadota > Gammaproteobacteria > SZUA-140 > SZUA-140 > CAZYTT01. The sequence continues at coordinate 26,098 of CAZYTT010000007.1, forward strand.
TATTGCATTACCAACCTCGGCGGTATTTGTAATAGGTAATGGGACACAATCGGCTGCTAGTGGTGATCAGTATCTGATGAACGCCTTAACAAGAAACCTACTGGATATTCCTGAGACCAGCACACCCAATCTAAAGATTGTGAGTAGCGGAAATATTGAATTAGATGCCGACATCACGCTGACTGGCACTCATCCTTATGCCTGGTTTATAGCTAATTCAACATCAATTGGTTCATTAGGCTATAGCAATGCTAATTCTGCTACAGTTCAATACACGCCATACAGTAAGACGGCAAACATTGGCGTCAATAATATTTCCAGTATAACTCCAACCAGTACAGCTACTGGCTCTAATTACTACAGCGATGCCCATTTCTCTTTTATGAACAATCTTCCAGGCGCAAATATCATCATTGGGTCGGGTAATTTCAATGGCTCCATCAAGGTAGGCGAAGCGACCGCGCCTGATTTGCAGAATATGAATATAGGTTTATTAAGTACCGCCAGAAATGGCGTCTCCGGAACTGGCTCTATTTTGACTAATGGCAAGATTTTTACCTTATGGTCCTCTTCCTTCAATACTGACACAATTATCCCCATCACCAGTGAATTTTTAAATCTCGATAATTCTGATCAAACCACAGAAAATGAGAAAAAGTCTCGTAATAAGAGCAAGCGCGAACCACTAATAAAAATCTCTACCTATAATATGTGAGCTACTGAACAATGAGACAAAAACACAAATGGATCTACTTACCTGGAATATTAGGTGTATTATTTTATAGTAATGCCAGTTTGGCCAGCTTTGCCATTCAAGAAATCAGGGGGGTGTGTACTATTGCTGATAAAAGCCAAGTTATTACTCTATCAGCTGAGGATAACATCAGCCCTCAGCATCTAATCGCTTGTAATAATAATAGTACAGCTCAACTGATTGCCGACGATGGTACTACCATCCTGATTACGCCAAATACAGTCATTAATTTAATAAGTTACAGCAACGACAAAGAGACAGAAAATGCCTTGTCAACCATAACCCTGCTCCAGGGGGCAGTAAAAATTCAACATCAACAACCTAGTAACTATGATATTTTTTACAAATTTGTTACTGCAACTGGAAGTATAGATTATTATGGCAATACCCTGCTAATTCGACAATGTAATAGTGACTGTAATGAAATTTACCCTACTCCAATAAATGCCGTCTACATGTATACAGACAGTGAAGACACGGTATTTAGAAACTATAAGGGTGGTTTAACTCTGGACAAAAGCAGCTACCTTACAGCAACAAGCGCCAGGACTGTGCCATCCAGCAACCATCAAGCTGAAATTGTGCTAAAACAAACTTACCGATAAAATACTACCTGAGATAGACCTCTGCCCCATCCTGCAACAGAATCAGGATTAACCACTACCTTCAAAGTAACACGGGCCAACCCGGTTCAGCACATTTTTGAAATCGGTCTCTGTTATGACTATGACATATTTATAATCTGACAATATAGCTAGACTATTTTTTCTCATACAGGGGAAGCACAACCTCTCTTCCATTAGAGATCAGAATAGCATTATAGGGGGACACCTTATGCAACTGCCAGCCGTCGACCTTCATATCAAGCTTCAGCTTAATACTATCAGGCCCATTGCGTTCCTTTAACATCGCCATACTGTTCTCTTTAGCTATCACAACGCCAGTCAACATCCACTTTCTCGACAATTCAGTTTGCTGAATCGTAACACCATTATCTTGCTGTTCACTTTTAATCGCTTTTCGACCAGGATTGAACAATGGACGCTCCAACACGTTATTGGTAGAAGCAAGGGTAGGTAGATGTAAGGCATTAAATTTTGGAATGGTGTATGCACTAGTTTTATTGGATGTTTTTTCTATTTGCGGCACTTTAACTGCCACACGATTATTATATTCATAAACCTGCACCCCCAAAAACGCAGCAAGGGAAATAGCAGTCAGGCTTAACACAACAACACTATTTAACATTATTGTTAGCATGTGTCTCATTAAACTGCCTCCGAAAGCATATAACCCACCAGGTTGAATTGAATATCAAGCTGTTCAGCCTCGACAACATTACTTCCCGCCAATTTACGAGAAGGTGCGGTAACAACCAGAATATTCTCTATAAATAATAATGGCTTACCTGATTCCAGTTGATTTATAGTGGTAACAAGACTCTGTAGCTCACCACGCATATGCACCTTAATTATAACCGCAGTGGCTATTTCACTGGCCTCTTCTCGTACATTTTGAGTACTTATAATCTTTCCACCTGCTCGTGCAATGACCCGGGTCAGATACTGCTGTAAATTAGCGGATGCCAGAGCCGTACTATTACCCTGGACATAATTACCTTGGGACGGATTCATTCTTTTGACCCGCGCGAGAGTCTGCTCTATACCTTTATAGCTCGCAGCTGTTTGCTGATATTTTTCTATTCGATACCAGACATCATTAATTTCTTCACTCTTTTCTAAATAAGCAGACACAAAAGGATTAATAAGTAAACTGTATATCAATACAACAAACACAGCCAACAATCCCAGCGCCAATATTTTACTTTCGCGTCTATTCATAGCTTTCATTGACTGGCCTTTTGACTAACTACCGCGGTAGAAATTAGAAACATATCGTTTTCAGTACGAGCATTACGAGTGACAGGCGAAATAAATGTTGTATCATTAAACAGTGGTGACGCCTCAATAAGACCAATCAGGGCTGAAGAATTATCGGACTCCCCCTGAAGCTTAATATGCTTATCAGCATACTCAAATTGTTTAATCCAGGTTCCATCTGGCAAGATACGAGTAATTTCACTGAGCAATACTGTTAAAGAAGGTACTGACTGCCTTTTTTTGATAAAAAATGAACCTTGCTCAATATATCGCTCTATCTCTTCCTTATCAGCAACGCGCTGATTTGCTATTTTACTAATTTCATTCGCCTGCTCTGCAAGATCTTCTAGCACAGCATTTTTCTGAAAAAGAAACACCCCTGCAACACCTGCCAGGAGTATGCAATTTATTAGTATGAGCTGTGGAACACGACTTTTCTCTCGACGCACCCGAGCCCGTCGATCATTTGGATTCAAAATGACATTGATAAAACGTTCCGGCTCATTTTTTCTACTACTGTGATTTGAAGCAACTTCTACACCATTTGGCTTAAATCCATATAGAGAAATTTTTTCAATCAACCTGTCAACATTCTTTCGCAGAAAGACATACAGTCCTACATTGATTATTTCGCGCTCATGATCCTTTCCTAATATCTCATAAGCGAAATAGACCTGATCAGATCCAAAAGGTGTATTTTTATCCATTTCAAAAACGAGCACATCCCTGAGTCTTTCCTCAGTTGCAATTGGCATTGCCAGCACAGAATGAAGCATATGCTTTGAATCAAGACGGATAACAACATCCTTTATCTTAGCAGGAGATCCAACTATGTCTTTAACTTTATCCTGCTTTGATGGATTATTTTCGTCCAGATTTATGACTGCATCTTTTGTTCCATTTCCATTACCACGCGCCAATGAGACAGTTGCTTCATTACCGTCAATAGTAATTATTACATTTGTCTTTCGATCAGTAACCAGCTTCTTCAAACGATAGGGGAGAAATTCAGCAAGCTGTTCCAGCCACCAATTGATAAACTGATAGTATTTTCTTCTAATAATGCTTTTATTTATTTTAATACGCGACATTATTAGATCCTTTTTTCAATATTATTTATCATTGTCTTCCGTTCAAATAGTGCTATACCACTTTCTCGCCAGACCAGTATTTCCAATGGTTTTTCTGGAATATTTCTATGGGTAGCCAATATTGAGCTCACACTGGAATAGACCCCACTACCAGCAGATGCTTCAGCATAGATGGTATAGGCCTTTCCGCCCGCAACGGTAATATAGGGTTTGGCCATCATAGGCGCCTGTGGAGCCTGAATACCTGCCTGGCTATTGGCTTCTCGTAAGGCCATATAGGTATCCACAGTCTCCACATCGTTATTAGTAATTGCCAACATAACTGTCCTTGGTGCTAAAGCAGGATTCACATCTGATCGTTTTGAATAAACAGTCACAGAATCCTTCAGGCGATCAAATAGTGGCTGATCGACCCCTAAGACCAGCTTCAATTCATCAATGCTTTCAAACAGGCCATCTTTTGAGCCGTAAGGATATCCAGCCAGCTCATACTCATTATCCTCTGCACCATTGAGTCGAGTAAAATTATCTGTATCGCGCCAATCTAGAATAGCATCAGCAATCATATCGACCTTGTCCTCTTCAACTTGCGCGGCAATTAACAGTTTCCTCAGCAGGTCTAGCTGGACAAAATTCAAATCAACCTTACCAGCCTCATCCACAATCGACATTCTGACTATAGAATCACCAATTTTGCGTTCAGACACAGATCCGTTGGCCTTCCAACGTAGATCTGGTTGCAACTGCATTAAGTGGTACGACGCCAGATAAATACCACCTATTGCTGCATTTTTGGCCTGACTAAGCCTCAACATATTACTGGCAATTGAAGTCTCACTCCTGACTGATGCAGATAATGAGCCAACTACGACAGCCATCAAGGCGGTCACCCAAAGCACCGTAATTAGCGCTATGCCTTGAGTTGCTTTAGGCGGACAAAATACCTGGATCATCTGAGGACCCTCACCGCCTGGTATTCACCAACGCGTGTCGCCACTATGAGATCAGGCCATTTGACTAATTCATTTTCTGCATAATCCAAGGTAATCTTTATCGCACTTGGGATCATCTCTTTATTTTGCCATGAATTCCGCCATACCCCTCCCCTAGCGGCCTCACCATCGAGATAAGCAAAGCCTTCATTTTCAAACCCCTCAACCAGCACAACTGAATCTTGACTCTCATATGATTCCCAGTCAGACCATAACTGATAACGTCTAACGTCAGCCACCAGTTTTTTTACCCCGGCAACCTCATCAAAGTGCAAAATAATACGCTGAAGGCCATTTCTTTTATTGCCGTTCCCCAGGGGGGCAATTAATCGCAGTTCTTTAGCATCACCATAAAAAGCATGGATAATCTCACCGTTATCATCCCTGAATGAAACAGCCTCAGTCTGTCCAATTATTTTACGAATAAATGTCTGCGCCATTGTAAGATCAGAGATTTTATACAAACCATTATCAACGCGTTCTTCCACACGCTGGGTAAATTTGAAACCGCTGAATAATAAAGTCATCAATACAGAGAGGATCGTAAGCGATACCAACAGTTCAATAAGGGTAAATCCCTTGCTCTGGTTACTTTTAATATCAGTGTTCGTCATCATCTAGCTTCTAAGCAACCTTACTGAGTCAATAGTTACATGACGTACCCGTTCACCTGCCCCCCACTCTACCTGCACTGAAATTTTATACGGTTGCACCATTCCTGGCTGATCATTACCCTCATAGTAGGGCGTCACATTAGCCTGCCAACGAAAATTTTTATCTACAGAGCCGGTCTTATACTGATCAATAGCTGAATTGCTGGCCTCTATTTCTGCCAGGATTGAATTTGCAACAAGCACAGCTAACTGGTAATTCTCTGTTACAGCAACGGTATTTAATGTGACTGAGGATACTCGCATCAGTCCACCTAACAACATCGCCAACAAAGATAGTGCAACTAGGACCTCTAGCAGTGAAAAGCCCTGGTGTTTTCTATTGACCGTTTCATTATGCATCATTTAGAGTCACACGCCCTGTAATCCAGTTAACACTTATATGAAATTCACGCCGATCATTATGCACTATAAGATCGGCACCTGAAGATGTACCATCTGGATAGAACTCGATAAAATCTGATTCATTTATAGAAAAATCATCACTCTTAAATGCAACATCCACGCCTTCCATCCAGCGATAGACTTTTTTACTCACACTTGATCGATATTCTCGCAGTTCCGAATCGACAGTAAGCTTAACCGGTTTGCCCTGGTATATAGATAGATTGCGGTAGTGCTTCAATAAGCCTACAAGCTCTCTAGCGCTACTGTTGAGCTTCGTGCTATCCATGGACTTAGAAACTGCAGGTGCTACAACCCCTGCTACTCCTACCATGATCACAAGGACTATTAAAAGCTCTATTAAGGTAAAACCCTGATGTACTTTCTCTATCTTCATTTCTCTACATCTCTCTACATCATGTAATTACTGAGTTAAATATATTCATATCCCTGGAGATGCACCTCATCAAACCTTAACCCTTATATTTCTGATACCTGGTATATAAAACCCATAACTAAACCTTAGTCATCTCTGACTTTATCGGCATCTGGGGAAAAATTATCAGTAATTCAGCCCACCAGAATCAAATTTATAGGACTGAATTCAGTTTTAACGACAACAAATCAACTGTTACAAGAGACCCAGAAGCT
>CAZYTT010000008.1:0-13679 GCA_964650235.1 uncultured Gammaproteobacteria bacterium
CCAGGCCCGCCGATCAAATGGGACATATTGTGTTATTACACCGGTACGCCGTATAAGTAAATGCGATGACACCCGCATATCCGCTATCTGCTCAAAATAGGGGTCATCATCTTTATTCAGCTTATTGGTGAACAGTTGATCGATATAGGGCCCACCGTATTGTCCGGGGGGCAGGCTGATGTCATGAATCACGACCAGATCGATAATACCAGCATCCGGCCGATCATCACAATTGGGCGAATTAATGCGGTCAGTGGTAGTTAACCAGCCATTTTTTATACGAGTATGCATTGCGATGATTTTTTGACCACCTGTGCAAGTGGGTTTGTCGACCAGAGAAAATCATACGGAGTCACCTCGCTTATAGCAAGACAGGCAACCACAGCCAGACTATCAGTGCGTCTCAGGGTGCTGCAGCAGTGTTGCTTTAAACTCAAACACATCCATCATAGTGAACGGAACCATCTTGCCCTTGCGTTCAATACTGACAAACTCCAGCACCAAGTATTCATCGTCACGACGAATCACCTTCCCATGAACAGTTAATGGCCGTGTCTGACGACCAATATCGATATTTAGCTCAAGGGTCTGGCCGACATACAGCAGCTGAAAGACGGTTCCCTCGGCATCACCCTTGACGCGCACATGGGCCTCAGAAAAATCAACGATGGTACAGGGGCATTGTTCCTCCCCACCAATGACCTTAATCGTCGCAGCCGCGGCGGTATGCAGGCGGTGTTCCGAGCGTTGATCAATCAGGGTGAGGGACTGGGGTTTGGTCTCCAGCACCACGACGGGATGATGGGCATAATAGCCGTCTTTCATTATCAGCCTTTTTCTGACCCGGGTATGCAGGTGAGGTACACCCCTGTCACCACGGAGAGAGATCAGTGTCAGCTCACGATCACGGGCAAAGCGGGTCTCATTGAGCAGTTCTACCTTACGCGGGTAGGATAGATCATTACGGTCATCCAGCACATAGGGTATCAACAGGCAGAAATTGTTGACCTTCTGAATCACCAGGTCGCGCCAATTATCATCAATCAGGAAGACATGATTATTGCCATCCATCTGGCTGCGAATGTCGTTTTGAGTATAGACCAGGTGATCATTAATACCATAGGCAATAATAATCGTATCCAGGGCCAGGTCCGATTCGTCTTCAGGAAAATAGCGGATTTTGCTTCCGATAGGAAAACACTGCATTAGCTCGACCAACTGGGTAGGGTCCATGCCCTTGCCGCCGAACTGGCCTTCGCCATTAGGATTGACTTGTGGCTTTTTTCGCCTCAGTCCCAACATAGCCATACCTCATTACTTAACGTATCTTGACCCGCTTATCGGCAATCCGTTAAAAAAATGAAGTTTTGCTCACCCGACGACAGCCTCGACTCAATGCTGCTCAGAACGGGTCGCATCACAGCGGGAACACCTGTAGAGGGTAACCAGCTTACCCTCACGGATATCGAACTGCTTTTCCTGGACGATGACCCACTTATGAAATCCGCTTCGACACAGGCCCTTGCCCTTGTGTTTCTGGCCTGGCCTGGCTTGCCGAAAAGGTATTACATCCCCCATGGTTGACCTCCGTGTGTTTAAATCAACATCGCTCAATAACTATAGCTCGTCTATAATAGCAAGCCATCGTCACTATTTCAGGCCCAACATATGCTCGCACTACTCTCACCCCGCCACCTGTATCTCCTTGGAGCCGTGATTTGTGGCGTGCTGATCGGGACAGCCCTGTATTTCCAACATGGTCTTGGCATGGAGCCCTGCCCGCTGTGTATCTTTCAACGTGTTGGCGTTATGGCCGTAGGTAGCATTTATCTGCTCGCCGCGCTGATCAATCCAACGGGACTCTGGCTGCGGCTGTTTGGTCTGTTATGGTTAATTGCAGCTAGCCTGGGTGGCGCAGTATCGGCCCGCCATGTCTGGCTACAAAGTCTGCCCGAGGATCAGGTGCCGGCCTGTGGCCCAGGCCTGGACTATATGATGGAGGTGTTTCCTCTTATGGAGACCCTGGAGATGGTATTTAAGGGCTCGGGTGAGTGCGCCGAGGTCTCCTGGCGCTTTCTCGGGCTGAGCATGCCCGGCTGGATGTTGATCATCTTTGCCGCCTTTGCCCTCTATGGTCTGTGGAACCTGATCAGACCCTCAAGGCCATCAACCCAGAGCCGAGGGGGCTCAATAGTCTGATTGACGCTGGAATTGGTGAATGGGACTCAGGGGTGAGGAGTTAGGAGTCAGGTCAGAGGCCTGAGCACCTAACACTTAACTCCTGCCCCCCCTTCGACCGCGCTGACATTTAATCAACAATGACACTGGTAAATTGCCATTATCCGCCGATTATTCTATTAACAACGATAATAGCGACCTTCACCCGTTTGCTTTATAGTTTATTGACAGGAGTTACTCAACAAGTCGCCTGGTAACCGCACTAAACTGCAGGGACAAAATGATCAAGATAAATCGAGATGATATTGGTGTACTCAGTCTGGCTCGGCAGAACAAGGCCACCATTGATCTGGAGGGCAATGTTGAAAGCATCAGCCCCTATCCGAAAACGCGTGAAGACCAGACCACCAACCCTGATTCCCCTAGGCGGAGTAAAGACCATCGCCGCAATCGTCGCCTGACCAGTCGACAACAACGTGGCCCCGACCGGCGTAAGGGCCAACGGCGACAAACCGACTCACCGGTAATACTGGATACGCGCAACCGTTATGAACGACGCAAACAATTGCGGCGCAATGTTGATGAATACCAACTGGATGACTCAGACCGACCCGAACATGGCTTCGATGATTTTGCCTAACCAGACCAAACGACACATGGGCAGGTGGCGCAAACACTGGTTTATCACTGGACAGGCCGTTCTCTTACTGATCATTGCCGCTGGCTGGTTACAATCAGCCATGGCCGAAACCACCAGCCCGGCACCTCTGGATCAGCGTCATCAGCCATCGGGTATCAACAGCCAATTCAATTTTAATGGTCACACATTTAGCGATTATCGCCAGCACATCAAGGCTATTATTACTCAGGCCAGAGTGGATCTGGACCGTGACAACAGACCAAACCTGAGTCCGAGCCAACGCCAGGACATCATCACTGCCAATCTGCCCTTTGAGTTATTGCCGGCCTCATCGTGCCCGAATGCAACTTCCGGCCCGCCCTACCAACGCGGTATTCTATTGATCCATGGCCTGTCAGATTCGCCCTATTGGGTCCGTCACCTGGGTGATTTTTTGCAACAACAATGTTTTTATGTCGTCGCCATTTTATTACCTGGTAATGGCACTCGCCCCGGTGACCTGCTCGATACCCGTTGGCAAGAATGGCAAAAGGCCACTAATTTTGGCGTTGAGTTAGTCAGGGGGAAGACTGAACAGTTATGGATCGGCGGCTTTTCAACCGGGGCCACGCTGGCCTTACAACAGGCGCAACATCGAGACGACCTGGCCGGACTGATCATGATTTCGCCGGCACTCAGACTGCCGTCGCTGGCAGCATTTGCCGGGTGGCGACAATGGTTCGGGCAGTTTTATCAACCCGCACTGTGGTGGCAGATCATGCCAGATACAGATCCCTACAAATATGAATCGTTTCCGGTCAATGCCATCAGTGAACTGTATAAGCTGATCGAGACAATAGAACCGGTTATTCAACAACCCCCAGTGCTGCCGGTATTCATCGCCGCCAGTGAAGATGATGCGACGGTGGACAGTCGGGCAACGGTCGACATCTTTAAACGCTGGCCACAGCATCACAAAAAACTGGTCTGGTACAGTCGCGAAATGGAACCGCAACAGGGGTTGTTACAGATTATCGACAGCCGCAGTCCCGAGCAACATATCAGCAGCAGTTCTCATATCAGCTTGCCAATGCCGGCTACGGATCCCTACTACGGCACTAATGGACCTTATACCGCCTGCGCCCACTACTTCGCCGATAAACCGCGCGAGTGGCAACTATGTCAGGCTAGACAGGAAGACCTGCTGGCCGAAACCACGCCCTACTTCCTGTCCCAGGGCGTCGTCCGACGTCTGATCTATAACCCTTACTTTGATGAGATGCTGCAGGCCATCGCGGCCTTCATCAATGAAAAATAGCCGCGGTTAATCAACGCTTAGCGTTTCATCCAATACACTTATATTGGGGCTTGTAGATCCACATCTGATAGAGGCTGACAGCAACCTGAAGAAAAATCGACACGCCCATCAGCGCACCAGAAATGACCACGACCCAGGCAAACTGGGGGAAAACCTTGGTCGCATACCACGACATAATGTCCACCAACATAGCTAGAAACGGAATCGCTACAGTTACGCGCTTAACCATGACCGGCATCTCACACAACAGAAAGATACGCCCCAGCAAAAATAGAATAAACGATATGCCGAGCAGGTGGATATGCGACACACGCACCAGACTCTGCGTCGATGCCCCGGTATCAGTCTGGGTCATCTCGACCACATGCTCGTAACTGTCCAGTGGCACCAGCCCCATGCCCGAGGCCGGTGAGTGACACATGATGCAGTTACTCTCCAGGATAGGCGCAACCTGATCTTCATAGCCCTGTTTTTTCGAGCCATGATCTATCCAGTCAATGATAATCAGTTTCTGTTCCGGACGATGTAGGTTAGCACCCATCGCACCGTTCAAAGCCGCACCCAGTCGGGTCTGTTGATGTTCACCATAATAGGCAATGCGCACATCCTCAACAGAGAGTCCTGGCTCTCCATCACGCCCCTGGTGCGAATAATACAAATGTACCATCGCAAACAGATAGCCAATACCAATACTGAGCAGGAACATGGTATCTAGCATTTTTTCACTAACCGAGGCCTCTGCAAACCGTCTGTAACTAGGCATAAATTAATCCGTTCTTATTAAGACAACACTGTCTGATTCTTTTCAATCCTGAGGAGTGAGGACAATTATTTTTTAATAGTCGTAACAATGTACTGAACAACCTCATCCTTCTGACTGGCACCAAGAGTAATTTTAGGCATCTTGCCTCGACCATTCTGAATAATAACTCTTATCTGCTCTGCTGTTAGTTTGGTCTCAACCAGTTTAGGCACACCCGGCATTTTTGACACGCCGTCGACACCATGACATAGCGCACACTTTTGCTGGTAAGTATTCGCTAATATCAATCCCGGTGCAACTAGCATTACAATCAACGCACAATATTTCATTATTCTCATTTTCAACCCCTTTAACCTATATATATCTAATCTGACCACGTCAGCAACATCGGCCATGGTCCTGTTATGGACTGGAAAACCCGACAAAGTAAACCGTCACCAGGCAAACAGCCTCTTCATCCACCGCTATACTTCTTTACCCATAACTGGCTTAGCCATACCTGAGTACTGACGACACAATCATTATATCCACTATTTATAAGGTAATGCAGACTATATTTAACTAAATTGATAATTAAGGATAAATAAAGGCACGGTATCTATAGTTACGCCCTGTAGTTGCGGGAGGGGATCTGTTTAATAAACCGTAGGTACAAAAATGAAGTTATACATTAAAGAAGCAGCCAACCTGAATGTCATCCTGATATCGGAGACGGGCGAAGAACTATGGCAATTTAATGACTTGAGTGAGGCCATGAAGACCTGTCGTGAATTTTCATACCTGAGTCATTTGCCGGTCCCGGAAACCCTGAACAGTTCAAATCAGCTCCTCGCCTGATTCTGATTATTACTGATGAGATTGACAAACCCCTGGCTTTACTAACTAAGTAGTTAGTAAAGCCAGGCAGGGTGAACCGGTGATTCAAACTGCAACATCTATCACACCCACAGGTAAATCAATCTATATAATAGTAGTTGGCATACAGCACCTAATTGAGGCAATAGCACGATATGCAGACTATTCCGATTACACTTGCTCAGCCAGGCATGACACTTGAACAGCCGGTACTCCATCCCAACAAACCCGATGGCATGCCTATCTTCGGTGCCAACAGGGAATTAACCATCCAAATTATCGACAGACTCAAACTACTGGGTATACCAAAGATCACCATCAAAGGTCACCCCGTTCAGCTTGCCGGCGATGAGACCCTGGAACAGGCCCTGGACAAACTGGAGCAACGCTTTGCTGCCCTGCAGGACAATGCCTATATGATGAAAATTCATGATCTGCTGAAAGAACAGATCATACATAGACATGCTAATAATACATGACCAGTCCGCGTACCGAGATCATCCAGTTAATCGATAGCAGTAAGGCCCTGCCCGATCTACCCAAAATCATCACCGAGTTGACTGAACTAGAATCCAGGCCGGAATCCAGCACTGCGGACATGGCACGACTGATATCCTCAGACGAGATCCTGTCAGCCAAGGTGCTGAGACTGGTGAATTCGCCGTTTTACGGTTTTTCCCGCACTATTACCAGTATCTCCAACGCCCTGGTACTGCTCGGCATAAATATCATCAAATCCCTGATACTGAGCTGTTCCATCTTTGAGCTGATGCAAAAGACAGCCCCGGGTCTGTGGCGTCACTCACTGGCAACGGCAGTCATTGCCAACATCATAGCAACAAGACTCGAACTGGATAATATTAAGGAAATCAGCACCGCCGCGTTGCTTCATGATATTGGCAAGGTGGTCATCATTGTCTACCTGATGGATGACTATGAAAACATCCTCGCCCGCAAGGTACAGCGTGATATCAGTTCCAGTAACACCGAACGCGCCCTGTTAATGACCGACCATGCCGAGATAGGGCTGTGGTTGACACAGAAGTGGCGACTCCCGCGCAGCTTGCAGGAACCTATTGCCTTCCACCATGAGGTGGCCAGTGCGGATGAGCATCGAACGGCTACAGCCGTGATCCATTATGCCAATATTATGGCCACCGCTAGGGGGCTGGGCTTCAGCGGAGACAAACAGGTGACGGCCATTGATGAACTAGCACGCCAGACTCTGGTCCTGCCCGATTATATGCTTGCAGACATTATTTCCACGCTGGAATACCGTCTGGATGAGATTAAATTTTACAGTGCCAACGACACCATCGAGTGACCCTGGCTAACAACTCTCTTCGATCACGCTTACTGGAGTCCAGTTAGTTTTACTGACTGATGACACACAATTGGCAACGTCGAAATCTCCGTTATTTAACCCCACGGTAGCGGCGGCTCATTGAGCATCGCTGCCTGCTCCCGCAATGCCAGGATATGGTCATCCCAGTAACGGGCCGTATTAAACCAGGGAAAGGCCTGCGGAAAAGCGGGATCATCCCAACGTCGCGCCAGCCAGGCGGCATAATGCATCATACGCAGGGTCCGTAACGCCTCTAGCAGATGCAACTCGCGCGAATTAAAATCCCGAAACTCAGTATAACCTGCCAATATATCACCCAGACGTGCACTCATATATTGACGATCACCCGATAGAAACATCCACAGGTCCTGTAGTGCCGGCCCATTGGTGGCATCGTCAAAATCAACAATATGTGGCCCGCTCTCTGTCCACAATATATTCCCCGGGTGACAGTCACCATGGAGTCGAATGGTGGCAATAGCGCCAGCCCGATCAAAGCAGCCACGAATTTGTCCGAGCAGATCCTCTGCCAGACCACGATAGGCCTCAATGAGTGACGCCGGGATAAACCCCTGCTCAAGTAAATATTGATACGACTGTACGCCCAGGTGATCAATATCGAGTGTGGGGCGGTGATTAAACGGGGCGATTGCGCCGACATTATGGATACGGGCGATAAAACGACCGAGCTGCTCCAGGTGCGCCGGGTCATCCAGTGACGGTGCCCGGCCACCACGACGCGGAAAGATCGCCAGGCGTTGCTGATTGAGATGTTGCAGGCTCTGACCAGCGGCATTTTTCAATGGTGGGACGACAGGTATTTCAAGATCAAACAGGGCCTGGGTAAAATCGTGCTCTTCCTGGATAGCCGCATCTGACCAGCGCCGGGGACGGTAAAACTTGGCGACTACGGGCACCTGATCTTCAATGCCTACCTGATAGACCCGGTTTTCATAGCTATTGAGCGCCAACAGGAGACCGTCGCAGACATAACCGACCGCCTCTACAGCATCCAGTATCTGATCAGGACCTAACTGACAGAAGGCCTGCTGGGTATTTTCGTTCATCTCGATTCCTGTATGGAGAACATTTAGCGCTGTTGAATCAGGCCCTGATACAATTCGGTATAGGCCTCCAGTATAGACTCCGGTCGATAGTCGGTCTCTATCGTTGTAAAACCATTAGCCCCCAGTTGCTGGCGGGCATTTTCATCCAGGCGCACAATCTCCTGCAGACGTTGACCAAGTGCGTCAGCATCAGCGCACGGTGTCAGTAGACCATTACGTTCATCTTCGATCAATTCAAGCGCCCCATGACTACGGGTTGAGACCACGGGCAGGCTATGACTCCAAGCCTCAAGTATGACATTGCCCAATGGCTCATGGCGTGAGGGACAGACGAAGATATCGGCAAGACTATAATAGGGGCTAGTTCGTGTCTGCCAACCGGCAAAATGAACCAGCCCCGCTATATCAAGGCTCGCTGCCATTTGACTGAGCTCTGCCCGCATCGGGCCGTCACCAACCAGGACCAAGTGTAAGGGTCGGTCATTGACATCAGGTGGCAATAAGGCAAAGGCTGCCAATAGATCCTGGAAGCCCTTCTTCTCAATCATTCGCCCTACCGACAGGATTACCATAGCATCATCCGGCAAACTCAGATCTGCACGCAATTCGCGTTGCTGTTCCTGGGTCTGCGGTTCGTATCGATCGACAAAATTGCCGATGTAAAATACCCTGTCTGCCGGCATGCCACCCTGCACCAGATAATCACAAATCGCACGGGTATTGCCCACCCAGGCATCGGCATGGGCGAAGCGTTTTAGCTTATAAAAACCACCCAGCCGGGCAACATGGAGCGTATGACTACCGGCAGGTACATGGGTCAATACTGTCGCCCGCGTCATATAGGTCTGGACAATATCGGGCTGCTGGGTCTTGATCAGCTGGGCAATCTTATAGCGCGACAACAGATCCCAGCCATTACTCAGACTGGCGCAGGCCAACGGTACCCGACCATCCAGTTCAGCGACAACACGACTATCCGGTCGACCCATTGCCATTGTCGGGTGCCCCGCCTGATGGAGCGCTGACACCAGGCGCATATAGAAACTCTCGGCGCCACCTAATAAACGACTACCAATAATATGTAACGATTTAATCATCAGGCATCCTTTATGAAGCGAGTATTTCTATTGGGTCACACTGTAGTTCGGGCGGCTCACCGTTATTATCTATAAAGATGTGATGCCATAGGGCAAACTGCCAGATTCGCCACAGGGGCTGCGTCATATCACCGTGTGAACGCTGACGCTGAATCAACTGTTTCACGCCACTACGATTAAACCAGCGCTGGATACCTGGTTGCTGTGGCAGACAGTTTTCAAGCTGATCGAGAACCTTGCCACTCAACCATTCCCCTATAGGTACAGTAAAACCACGCTTTGGTGCATAGAGGTGGTCTTTGGGCAGATGACACTCGGCCCATTGGCGTAAAAATATTTTCCCGATCTTGCCAGACACCTTCATGTCGGCCGGGAGAGACAGACCAAACTCGACAATGCGGTGATCAAGAAAAGGGACTCGACCCTCAACACCAAAGGCCATTAACATTCTGTCGGCCTTGACCAGCAGATCATCAGCAAGCCAGGTCTGTATATCAACAGCCTGCATGCGCGATATATCAGGCATTGATGCTGGCAATCCCTGCCAGGCACTGATAAAAGGCACTGACCAGGTATTAGCCACCTGTAACAACTCCTGACTATACAGTGCCGACGCCCAGCGCTGATTAATCGTCTTACTCATTCGGAATCCACCACTGCCTGGATAGCGCAATTGTTTAAGCAGACGCTTGATAGTAACAGGACGATAACGAGCATAGCCGGCAAAAACCTCATCACCACCCTCACCGGAAAACACAACCTTGAGATCCCCGGCCGCACGTTGTGCCAACAGGGCAACTGGCAGGTTGGCATAATCACCCATCAGTTCATCTGCCACCCAGATAGTATAGGGCAACGCCTGCAACAGTTGATGTTGTGTCAGTTCAAGCACAACATGCTCGGTTTTAAAGTGTCTGGCAAGTTTAGTGGCCGCGTTCAGCTCATTGGCAACATGACTATCCGGGAAACCCACCGAATAGGTTCGCACCGGCCCCTCGACATGGCGATCAAGCATGGCCAGTAAGATCGCCGAATCTACACCACCCGATAAAAACAGCCCAAAAGGGACATCAGTACGAATATGCGTGTGCATGACCGTATCCATCAAGTCATCAAAGGTCGCGCTCGCTCTTTCCGTAGATCCATCAAAGGGCAATACATGATTGGATGTCCAGTAGCGCTCACGGCTTACAATACCATGACGATTGATGACAATACTTTCACCCGGCAATACCCGTTCAATACCTTGGTAGATGGCAGTAGGACCGGAGGTAAAATTATTCTGCAAAAACTGAACTAACCCGGCCGGGTTTAGCTCCGGAGTGCTATTGCTCAGGGCCAACAGCGCCTTGAGTTCCGAGGCAAAGAATACCCCCTGCTCCGTCTCCATCAAAAACAGGGGTTTTATACCCATTCGATCACGGGCAATAATCAATTGATCACTATCCTGATCATACAGCGCAAAGGCAAACATCCCCTGCAGGTGTTGAATAAACTCCTGTCCATATTGACGATAGGCCGCTAACAGTGGCTCACAATCAGAACCCGTCGCAAACTGATGGCCACAGGCCATTAACTGCTGGCGGAGTTCTACATAGTTGTAGATTTCACCATTGGCAACCAGCACCTGCTGCCGATCCTGACTGTAAAGTGGTTGCGCCCCGTGAGACAGGTCAATAATAGAGAGACGGGTATGGACCAGACCAATGGCATCATGGATATATTGACCATGCCCATCTGGTCCACGATGGAGCATACTCTTCGCCGCCGCATCCAGACGGGCCTGAGAAACTGTTCCGGAGCTGAGAAATACGCCTGCAATTCCACACATCAGTGTCTTTCTCCAGCCAGTTGCCCGCAATGCTTTTCAGGACGATAAACAACACCAACAAGCTAGATCAACGTAGACATATCTGTGGCGTCAATGTGTAACTATGTTCACGAGACATGGAGCCACTTTTGATTCAGGTGGCCCTTCCTTCCCGGTATAAAGGATACGCCGCATAAAATAAACAGCACGCACCCTGATGGGAGGCAATATAGCAGCCCCCTTTTTCTGGATCAATGTAGATTAGTTTTGCCGCCAGGTCTTTCGCTATCACAGACATTTCACTTTCAGCCCATCGACCGATATATTGTTACTGCGACTGGACAGACGCAGGGCCAGTCAATAAAGTACATTCATGCTTACTAAAAAAATAGTCTTTAAAAATCGTTCGGGCATAGACCTTTCAGCCTATATCGACCGACCTAAAAACCATGACATTCGCGCCTTTGCGACCCTGGCCCATTGCTTTACCTGTTCCAAGTACATCAAGTCCTATAACCATATCAGTCGCCCCCTCTGCCACCAGGGTATAGGCGTGCTGAGGCTGGATTTTACCGGTATTGGTGATAGCCAGGGACGCTTTGCTGACACCACCTTTCAGACCAACATCGATGACCTGATCGATGCGGCCAACTACCTCGAACAGCATTATCTGGCACCTCAGCTATTGATCGGACATTCGCTGGGTGGCGCCGCCTCACTCGCCGCTTCGCAACACATTACCTCAAGTCGTGCCGTCACTGTCATTGGCACACCCGACGAGACCATCCATCTCTATCAATTATTATCCAGTGCCAGGACCGAGACAGCAGATGCAGAAAAACGCTGTATCACACTGGGTGGCCAGTCGTTTGATATCTCTCCCGCCCTGCTCGAATCACTCCGCAAACAACAGATGAAACCGATTATTGAAAACCTGGGCAAGGCGCTACTGGTCCTGCATGCCCCTGGTGACGACACCGTCAGCCTGGGGAGTGGGGAGCGTATCTTTGCCAGCGCCCGCCACCCGAAGAGCATGGTATCACTCGATAGTGCCGATCATCTGCTCAGGGATAAGGACGATGCCAGCTATGCCGGCCGTATTATTGCCCACTGGGTCGATCGCTATCTGATACACCAGTAACAGCAGGGCTTTTGTTATCAGCCTCTGCAGCGGACACAAATACCCGCATGACGTAGGCACTAATAGCCTCAATCTGGTGTTGATCCAGCACCGATCGCCAGGCTGACATCGTTGTACCCGCCAAGCCATTGCGAATGACATCCTGCAGCCGCTCAGCAGTCATCGCCTGCATGGCCCTGGCATCCGTCAGATTGCGCGGGTGAGGTTGAAGAAAACTGCCGATCCAGTTTTTCCCAGTTCCATCGGCACCATGACAAAAAGCACAATTAGCCTGAAATAGCCGTTCACCCTCCTGTTGCAGAAGACTTAGGCCAATCACTTGCGGTGCAAATTCATGCCGGGCGTAGGGGCTGGCGGCTGATATCGCATCGAGGGGAATCGTGTCGTTGTTGTCATTTTGATCCGTCGCCTGAACGGCTGTATATCCAGCCCGTGGATACGACACGGGCCGCTGATCCAGCTTCAGTTGCTGAAGGTTCATACTTCGCCCCTCATGACAGGTAAGACAGGTATCAATAAACAGTTGCAGGCCCAGGCGTTCCGCCTCGTTGAGATCAGGGGCATTGATGCTGCGCTGGCCACTGACAAAGGGGAAGGCTACGGCATAACGAGAAAAATTAAACCAGCCATTCGCCTCGGTATGATAGTGGGTATTGTATTGTTGCTGCTCCATGAAGTTGAGGCGAATAAAATCAATGACGGCCTCAATCTCTGCCGCTGACAACCTGGCCGCAAATCCCATCATCGCGGTACCAGGCAGGCCATTTTGCACTGTTGCCACCATTTGATCTCGCCCCAGCCGGGCTGAATCGGTCGTGGTAAAGTCACGCGGCGGCGGGGTTAAATATCCACTCGCGACTGTCCTAGCATCACCTGAATAGCCATGACAGAAATAGCAATGCATATTGTAGACCTGCCGACCCAACTCTATCTGACCCAGACCATTCTGATCTAGTTCATTCTTATCTGGCTTAGTCCGGTCTGATTGACGCTGACCCAGGTCACTGGACGGCAGGGATTGTTGAGATGACGACGGAGGGGTGAGTTTTGCAACTGCAGAGAGCGAACCTAATTCAGGGCTTTTTTTTTCACGCTTATGCCCGCGAGGGGACTCAGATTGACACCACCCTGCTGATCCGAATTATGGTTTTTCTGGTCCTGGTCCTGCTGACCTAGAATAAAGGTCTGATACACATATTCAGCGACATCGGCAATTTGCTGATTTGTCAGCACAGTAGACCAGGCAGGCATCACGGTACCCTGTTTACCGCGCGAT
The DNA here is from genome assembly GCA_964650235.1 of uncultured Gammaproteobacteria bacterium. Classification (GTDB taxonomy): domain Bacteria; phylum Pseudomonadota; class Gammaproteobacteria; order SZUA-140; family SZUA-140; genus CAZYTT01. The sequence goes on from CAZYTT010000008.1 coordinate 13,470, forward strand.
ATAGCCAGAAACAGGCGTGGACGATTCAGGGTCTGGCGCGACTGTGCAGCGACAAAATTGCGTGGACGCGGATTGATAAACTTCGATCGGGGGCCATTGCCCAGACCTTCTACACCATGACAGGTAAAGCAATTTGATTGATAGAATTGCTGCCCCTTGTTGATATCCCCGATCAGCCCATGGGGAAAGGCCAGGGTCATGTCGGCCTGC